>JACQFG010000179.1 GCA_016200155.1 Planctomycetota bacterium
CCGAACGGCCGCAGGCTGAAGCCTGCGGCTACAATAGTCGGGGCGCCCCATGCAATCATTGCAAGTAACGAAATTCCGCCGACGCCAGCAACGTCTGACACACGGATTGCCAGGCGGCATTGCGACCGGTTCCTTTCTGGACGTCCTTCACGTACGCCAGCACCTGCTCACGCTCCCTGGCGCTGGGCAGGCGAGAATAGGCGATACGGAAGGCGAGATCGACCCGGTCCGAATCCTCGATGTTGCGCGACGTTAGCCGGCCGGCGAACGCCCGCGACAGGTCGAGCACGATCGGGCTGTTCATCAAATACAGCGCCTGCGCCGGCACCGTCGTCACCTCGCGCTGGCCGACGATCAGGCTCGGGTCGGCCACGTCGAACACCGCCAGCGACTCCGGCAGATTATTACGAATGATCGGCAAATAGATGCTGCGATACGGATTCTCCTTCACCGACACCGCCGCCTTCTTCTTCTTGGGCACGATCCCGCCCGTCGAGGTCGATTTGTGCGGCGGCGTCACCTCGAGCGCGCCGGAGACGAACAGCATGCTGTCGCGAATCGCCTCCGCGTCGAGCCGGCGCGGCTGCGTGCTCCAGAAGAGCCGATTGTCCGGATCGGCCTTGAAATGCGCCGCCTGATACGTGCTCGCTTGTTGATAAGTTCGCGTCAGCACCAGCCGGCGGATCATTTTCTTGACCGACCAGCCATCGGCCTGGAACTGCAGCGCCAGGTTATCGAGCAGCTCCGGATGCGTCGGAACCTCGCCGTGCAGGCCGAAGTTGTCGACCACCCGGCTCAGGCCCTGGCCGAACAGATGCTGCCAAATGCGATTGACGGCGACGCGCGACGTCAGCGGATGATCGAGCTGCGTCAGCCAGGCAGCAAGCTCGAGCCGACCGCTCTGAGCGCGATTGACGGGCTTCGTGTCGGTGGTCAGCGCCACGGTCAGGAAGCCGCGCGACACCACGGGGCCGCGCTTCGTGGAATCGCCGCGGATGCAGATGGCGACGTCGGTCGGCGGGCCTTCCTTGACGCCCATCGCCTCGTCGCCGGTGGACAGCGCGTGCAGCCCGGCGCCGCCTCCCTTCTTCGCTCCCTTCGCCGCCGTCCCGGACAGCATGATCGAGCTGTCGAAGATGCCGGCCAGGGCGTAATAGTCCTTGGTCGAGATCGGATCGAACTTGTGATCATGGCAGCGGGCGCAGATGATCGTCATCGACATGACGGCCCGGCACGTCACGTCGAGCTGATCGGCGACCAGGTCCATGCGATAGTCCGGGTTGTTCTGGGCGCGCGGCTTGCTCGTCAACGCCAGCAAGCCCGTCGCCACCAGGTTGGCGTCCTTCTCCTTGGCGTCCTTGGTCGCGAGCAGGTCGCCCGCAACCTGCTCGCTGATGAAACGGTTGTACGGCTTGTCGTCGTTGAAGCTCTTGATGACGTAATCGCGATAGCGCCAGGCGTGCGGGAACGGCGTGTTGTCGGCGTTGCCGTTGGACTCGGCATAACGAGCGATATCGAGCCAGTAACGGCCCCAGCGTTCGCCGAAGTGCTGCGAAGCGAGCAGCCGATCGACGATTTTCTCGTAAGCGTCCGGCGATTTGTCGGCGACGAAGGCATCGACCTGCTCGGGCGTCGGCGGCAGGCCGATGAGATCGAGCGTCAACCGGCGCAGCAGCGTGGCGCGGTCGGCGTCCTTCGCCGGCGTCAGTCCCTTGGCCTCGAGCGGGCCGAGGATGAAGCGATCGACGTCGGAACGCGGCCAGGACGTATCCTTCACCTTCGGGGCCGGACGTTTTTGCATCGGCTTGAAGGACCAGTGGCTCTTGGCATCTTCGAGCGTCAGCTTCTTCCACGACGCAGTGTCGGTGGTGCGCGGGTCGGGGGCGCCCATCTTGACCCACTGCACGAAGTCAGCGATGACGCTGTCGGGCAGCTTTTCCTTGGGCATCTTGTAATCGCCTTCGTGACGCAGCGCCTTGATGAGCAGACTCTTGTTCGGATCGCCCGCAACGATGGCCGGCCCATGATCGCCGCCAGTGAGGATGCCGGTTCGGCTATCGAGGTACAGGGCGGCCTTGACCTTGGACGATTTCGCGGAGTGGCATTCGTAGCAATGCTTGGCGAGCACGGGGCGGATCTTCGCCTCGAAGAACTCGATCCCCTCGCGCGCCTGCACGATGGCCCCCTTCTGGGCATGGCTGGGGCCGACGCTGTACCCGGCCAGCGCAACGGCGGCTGCGAAGAACAATAGCTGCTTCTTCATGGATCTCCTCCCGATTTGCGCTTATTCTAACCAACCTGCCCGCGCCGCCGCAAACGTGTTTTTCGGAAAAATAGTCGCTCAACTTGAAACACCGGAACCCGGAAAAAGGACCGGTGATCCGTGCCCTGATGTGCTTACGACTTATCCTTCTTGCGCTGGTCGAAGCGCACGTAGCGGTATTTCGACTTTTTGTAGACCTCGTCGGCCAGCGCGAACAGGTCGGGGTCGTACTTTTCCAGCTTCTCGCGCGTGTTGGCGCCGAACTGCGGCCTCATGCAATCGAAATACGCCTGGGCCCCCTCGGCCCAGTATTCGGACGGGTTAGTCTCCACGTAGGTCCCCTTCCACAGGCCCTTGGCCTTGGCGTTGTCGTAGGCCTTCTTGAGTCGGCCGTTGAACGTCGGGTCGACGACGCGCAGGCCGTGCTGATGGATGGCGTGATTGAACTCGTGGATGAGGATGTTCTCCTGGCGATAGCGGTCTCCCTTGAGGTTAAGGAGATTTTCCTCGCCGCAGGAGGAGAGCTTGCCCCCCAGGCCGCGGGCGCGCGTGTCCCAGTTGGTCTTGGCATCGTTCTTGAGGTGGCGCTGCTCGGGGACGTCGGTGGTCATCTCGGAGGGGGCCATCACCATGAATCGGCAGCCCGACTTGATCATCGCCTTGAGGATGTCCTCGCGCTCGCCCAGCAGGTTGTCGATGAGATAGCGTGCCTCGTGGAGCCCGGCGTCGGAAACCTTGGCGGAGCTGAGGATCGAGAAGCCCTTGTAGTCGAGGCGCTTCTTGTAGTACGCGGTGTCGAGCTTGTAGCGCTGGACCACCTCCTCGGGGATCGGCGTCACCTTCGGCTCGGCGTCCTTCTGCTCGGGCTGAGCGCTGAGGTGCGGAGTAAATGTCACCAAGAGGATGCTGATGACCAGTAGGAGCGGTATTTTGTTCGGGTGCATGAGGGAATCTCCGTTGGCGCCGATGGGGCGATTATAAGCGAATTGTAAAGGGTCAGCGATTTTTTTGCTTCGTAAGAGATGATTTCTTGAACGAGCCGCGACCGTGAGGGAGCGGAGAAACCCGCTTCCTCACGAAGAAAAACGTCCACGAAGGACACCAAGGAACACGAAGAGTCAACACGGGAGTCGGATCTTCGTGTTCCTTGGTGTCCTTCGTGGACAGCCGATCCTACGCAACTATCTCGTTGACCACGTTCCCATGCACATCCGTGAGCCGAAAGTCGCGGCCGCCGAAGCGGTACGTCAGCCGTTCGTGATCGACGCCCAGCAGGTGCAGAATGGTGGCGTGCAGGTCGTGCATGGTGACGACGGGATCGACAGCGTGGACGCCCAAGTCGTCGGTGGCGCCGTAGACGGTGCCGCCCTTGATGCCGCCGCCGGCCAGCCAGATCGAGAAGCCTTCCGGATGATGATCGCGGCCATCGCGGCCGGCGGAGTGCGGCGTGCGGCCGAACTCGCCGGCCGAGACGATCAGTGTCTCGTCGAGCAGGCCGCGCTGTTTGAGGTCCTTGATGAGCCCGGCGATCGCCTGATCGGTGTCGGTGGCGTTCTTCTCGTGGCCGCGCTTGAGGTCGCCGTGCTGATCCCAGGTGCCGTTGGAGGCGCCCGGCGGGCAGGTGATCTCGACGAAGCGCACGCCGGATTCGACGAGCCGGCGCGCGCGCAAGCACTGGATGCCGTACAACCGCTTGCTGGCGATGGTGGAGTCGATGCCGTAGAGCCGCTGGGTTGCGAGTGATTCGCGCGACAGGTCCAGCACATCCGGGACGAGCGACTGCATGCGGTAGGCGAGTTCGTAATTGCGAATGACCGACTCGACGCCGGCTGCACGGGCGAAGTCGGCATCCTGGCCGCGCAAGAGGTCAAGCTGCGCTTGCTGGATCGGCGAGCCGGGAGCGTGAGCGACCGGAGGACGTATGTTATCGATCGGCGTCCCTTCCGCATGAAACATCGTCGCCGCATGATTCACCGGCAGAAACCCGCTCGAAAAGTTCTCCAGCCCGCCGCACGGCACGACGCCGAAGCTCAGCACCACGAAGCCCGGCAAATTGCGGTTCTCGCTGCCCAGGCCATAGTTGACCCACGATCCGAGACTTGGCCGGCCCGCGTTGTTGACGCCGGTGTGCAAGAAGAGCACGCCCGTCGAGTGCAAAGGCAAATCCGCCTTCATCGAGCGAATGACGGCCAGCTCGTCCGCACATGACGCAATGTGCGGAAACAGATCGCTGATCGGCAATCCCGATTGCCCGCGCTGCCGAAAGCGCCACGGGCTCTTCAGCCAGCGGCGATTGCCCATCGCGGTCGGATTGCGCGAGTCGGTGAAGAGCTGATTGTCGCGCCGCTCGAGTTCCGGCTTCGGGTCGAACGAATCCACATGCGAGACGCCGCCGTCCATGAAGCAGAAGATGACGTTTTTGGCGCGGACGCGAGGATGGATTTCAGAGCCTGAAGCGTAAGCGAGGGAGCTGCCTTCCGACATCATTCCCGCCAATGCGAGTGAGCCGAACCCAAGCGCCGAGGTACGCAGCATGTCGCGGCGCGAGAGAGGTGTCGAAGTACAGCCGGGGCAGATTGGCGTTCTGTTCATGACTTCCTCAGGGGGCACGTACTCATCAGCCGAATGGTAGGTCGAATCATCAAAAAAAACCGCAAGAAACACGGTATTTTTTGGCCATTTTCACCCCACATACTCACGTCTGGGGGAGACAAGGTGCCAATCATGCTCTGAACATTCTATCGAAGCCGGGCCGAGCATTCACTGCACCGGCGGACCACTGAGCCCGTGCATGATCCGCTCCGGTTGGCCGCGCATAGGCGCCTCTACGGTCGGAGAGATTGTGGTTCAGGCCTTTCAGGCCGGTGAAATCACGGTTTCACTGGGCAAACAATCGAGCGAGCGATGAGCCGGCCGGCAGCCCGCGGCCACCGATCTGCAGTGCGGAATTGATCGCTCCCCACGTCTCCTGCGGCGCGTCCGGGATCGGGCCTGATTGTCGAGTGGGCCAATGGCCCGTGCGGCGGCGATGGGCCCTTGCCCACCGGAGAATTCGGGCGCAGGTAAGCCTAGGGAGCGCTTTGTGGTTGCGGACGCCGCGATGCTCCTGCAACAGGCGCGGCAGCGAGGAACCGGCAGGAAGGCCGCGTCCGCCGTGGTGGAGATTGGCCCCCACCGCGTGCCAGTTTTCTCCTGGGGCATCGACGATCCGGCCGGCCGTACGCTTCGGCCAAGCGCCAGTGCGGCGATGGTGTGCATCGGCCCATTCGAGGATCTGGCGAATCGTCAGATCGGGCAAGTTTTTTTCGTTGCGCACGCCCCGGTGCATTGTCAGCAGCCGCGCTAACGACGTCCTTTTCCGAATCCAGCGCTTGCAGGCCCAGAGGGCGCTGTCCACGGCGCTCCACGTCTCCCCGGGCGCCTCTCGGATCGGTCCTGAGTTGATTTTGGGCCATCGACCTGTCCGCTGATGGTGGGCATCGGCCCAGATCAGAATCTGCGCCACACTCATGTGAGGCAGATCCTGGATGTTGCGCACGCCGCGTCGCTCGGACAGCAAGCGGGGCAGAGACGAGCCGCCGGGCAGATGCCGAATTCCAGCGATCAACGCCGTATTCACGCCGCTCCAAGTCTCGCCTGGCGCTTCAGGAATTGGACCGGAACGCTTGTTTGGCCATTGACCGGTGCGGTGATGATAAGCATCCACCCATAGCAGGATAATCCGAATCTTCAGCCGCGGAAGTGCCTTCCGATTGCGATGGCCCCGATAGGCCGCCAACAGTCGGGAAATCGACGAACCAGGACGCAAGCCGCGCTGGCCCCTTCGCAGGTTCTCGTCGATAGCTCTCCATTTTTCGTCGAACGTTCCCGGGATCCGGCCGGACTCGTGCGTGGGCCACCTGCCAGTGCGGCGGTGGTGCGCGTCGGCCCATTCGAGGATCTGCGCGATGTACAGCAAGGGACGCGGCGACTGGGGTTCGATTTGGTATCTTTTCTTGCTGCGAGCCATTTTCGTTTCTCCTGCGGCGGACCCACTCCCTCTGGGGCATCAGTTGAATCGCCAGTGCCTCCCCGGCGAGGTACACGCCAGCTCCTCCTCGGACCACCAGCCTTTCTGGCGCATCAAGCCTTCTGCCAACCCCAGGTAGATCACAGTGGACGGGTTTTTCGATAGCTGGGTGTGCTCGGCGAGGAAGCCGGTCTCGGCGAGGGCGGCGGCGGCGTTCTGAAGGTCGGTGTCGCTGACCCGTGCCGTGGCGATGCCCTTGGCGCGCAGGGTCGCGTCGCCGAGCTTGAAGGCCAGGCGGATCTCGGCGGCGGCGATGGTCGACATGGCGATCGATTCGTGGAAGTCGTTCCCGGAGCGAAACTTCGCCGCGGATTGCCGGGCTTGCGCGAGCAGCTCCACGTTCTTGGCGGTCACGGCGGCGTCGGCCTGCGCCGCGATGATCCCGGCGAGGGCGAAGTTGTAGTCGCTGGGTTCCTTGGCCTTCTCGGCGAGCTTGAGCGCCAGCTCGAAGCGCTGGTGTGCCCCGGTTGCGCTCGCCCGGCGCGCGGTGGCGACGGCGACGCTGCGGTAGCCAATGTCGGAGACGTTGCCGCGTTCCGGGTCAAGGTCGGCAATGAGCGCCTCGGCCATCTGCAAAAGCGCGTCGTCACGCGCGGCGACGGCGGTGTCGGCGAGAATCTCGATGACGTCCCACAGCCCGCTCTGCTTGGCTTCCTTGCGGGCCTCGGCAAACAGGGCCATGCCGGCGTCCTTCGCGCCGATCTCGACGTAAGCCCCGGCGATTTGAGCCAGGGCCTTCGGCTTGTAGATGAAAAAACGCTCCGCCGCCTTGGTGGCATCCTCCAGGTGAGCCTTGTTGCGCGTGCGCACCGCACAGCGCGCCTGGATCTTGACGATCTGCATTTTATGGGCGTCGTCCCAGTGCTCACGGCTGGTCTTGTGCGCGCGGTCAAACCAGCTTCGATCGTTGAGCCCGGCCGCGAAGTGAGCCTCGAAGCGTGCCTTCACGCTCTTGGCCGGCTCGATGCTCTCCGCGGTTTCGAATGTCTTTTTGCCCAGCGCGACGTCCCCCATCCGCGCCTGGGCAACGGCGATCAGGTAATAAGCGTCGGCCTTCGCGCCGGTCTTCGTACAGACGTCGGCGGTCTTCTTGGCCTCGTCGATTTGTTTGCTGTCTTTCGTCTTGATGGCGAGGAGCGTTTGCAGGGCCGCGGTGTCGACGAGCATATCGTTGCCCCAGGTCTCGAAGCCGCGCTCCTTGTTTTCGACGGCGACCCGATCGCGGGCCAGGATCAGCAGGGCGCCGATGTCGGCGGGGACGGGTTTTGCCGCCGGCTTGTCGTCGGTCGGCTTCTTGATCGCGGGATCGTCCTGCTTGGCCTGGTCCGCCTGCTTGGTGCGCAGAAAGCCTGGCCAAACGAACGCGGCCGTCGCGCCGATGCCGAGCAAGCAAAGACCGACGGAAGCAACGCCGACGATGACGGCGATGTAGACTGTTTTCTTGTTCATATCGTGACCATCCCTCGCCGTCATTGAGCCGCAATCAGATAACCCGCCCCGTGAACGCTGCGTTCGGAAACGGCACGACTTCCTCGGCCGCTCCGCGGAAGTTGGCGTCGAAGAACTGCAAGAAGCCGCCGAAACCGAGCAGACTGCGCGCCAGCGGAAACGGGGCGAAGCCGACGATCGCGTGCCATTCGTAGGTTTCAAGGATGCCGTCCGTGATCCGCAGCTTTACGGGCGCGTAGCGACAACGAATCGAGCCACGCCCAACAAGGTGGACATTTCGCGAAACGGCCTGGCTCAAATCCACGCCGATCATGGGGGCCAGCGACGGATCGAGAATCGTCTGGTCCGCTCCGGTGTCAAGCAAGCCATCGTCTAGCCGGTAGCCTGAAGGGCCGGTGAACAAAACCGCAAGAAGGGGGCGCGGCATGATCAACGCGCCAGCCAGCGCCGGCACACCCGAATTCACCGGGCAAGGCGTATAGCGAACAATCATGATTGGGCCGAATCTTCGGTAGTGGACCACCAGGCGACTTCGTCGGTCACAGCGACCCGACAGATAAGAACATCACCGGGATAGATACCCATCGCGACGAGCATGGCTTCCATTTGCGCCCGATCGGCATGAGCAACCAGAATGTGCGTGCCATCGTCGCTCCACGCGACAAACTGACCGTTGTATTTTTCGAGTTCCGCGCGCGGAAACCGGCTCTGATTGTGACGAAACGCATTGATTTCGATCATGGGACACCCTTCGCAGAAAACGTGATTGACGGGTTTATTGTACCCGAATGTCACCACTCATGGAATCGTGATGAACTCCTGCAAGTTGAACATCCCGTGCGCGCCGTCGCGCCACACCGCCGCACTGCCCAGCACGCCGTCGCGTGGCACGCCATGCCCCTCCGCAAGTTGAGTGATGAACCGCTCGAAGCGTACGCGCTCCGGCGGGCGCGGCGGTCGACCCAGAGCGATCGCGAACATGGCGTCGATGCGCGTCGCGATCGTGTCGGTCTTGCGTTCGAGCAGCTTCTTCGCCCACACTTCGGCTTGCTGATGCACGAACGGGTCGTTCAGCATTGCGAGCGCCTGGGCCGGGGTGTTGGTCACGTCGCGCCGGCCTTGACACACCTTGCCGCCGGGGAAGTTGAAGACTTCGAGGAACTTGGGCGGCTCCATGAGCGTGACCTTGATGTAGATGCTGCGCCGGCCGTTGCCGTCGAGCGGGCCCTGGAACAGCCGGCGATCGGCGTATTCCTTGTCGCGATATGCCGGAATGCTCTGCCCGAACAGCGCGCGGTCGAGTCGGCCCGACGTTGCCAGCAGTGAATCGCGGATCGCCTCCGCTTCCATGCGCCGGGCGGGATAGCGCGCCAGCAAGCGATTCTCCGGATCGGCCTCGATCATGGCGGCGCTCGGGGTGTGCGATAATCGATAGGCGCGCGTCAACACGATCACGCGGATCAGCTTCTTGATCGACCAGCCGTCGGCGGCAAATCGATCCGCCAAATGATCGAGCAATTCCGGATGCGACGGCAACTCGCCGACGTGGCCGAAGTCGTCGACGGTGCGGACCAGGCCGGCGCCGAACAGGTGATGCCAGACGCGATTGACCATGACGCGCGCGGTCAGCGGGTTGTCCTTCGACGCGATCATCTCGGCGAGTTCGAGCCGGCCGCTGCCGGTCGTCTTGATCGGCTCGCGCGCCAGCACCTCGACGTAGCGGCGCGGCGTTTTCTCGCCGGGCTTCATGCAATCGCCGCGCGTGAAAATCGCCTGATCGTGGCCCGACCCGCTATCGGCCAGCCCCGGCGCGACGCGCGGCAACGCCAGCTCGCCTTCGAGCTTGCGGTATTCGGCGATCAGCTTGGCGAGTTGCGGCGTCAGGTCGGCGCGATTCTGCAAGAAGCCGATCTGCAGGAACGCGTTGATCCACGCCACGCCGTCCTCGTCGCCGCGGTCGTCCTGCCAGGCCTTGACGGCCTGGTAGAGTCGATCCTGGTAAAGTTTTTCGAATGCCTCCCGTGACTCGAGGCCGGGCGCATTCAGGAACCAAAGGTGTTCCAGCGATGCTTTTGGCGGCGTCGGCTGGTCGTGCAGCACGATCTGCGTGATGCCGAAGTGCGAGCGCGGGTTGGCGGCGGCCTTCTCCCATGGCACGCGATAGTCCTTGCCGCTGCCCAGGGCGCCGAGCTGATCGGGAAACTTCGGATTGTCGAACTTCGTCATCAGCTCGGCGTAGACACGCAGATTGTCGGCTTCGGCCGGGATCGGGAAGGTGATCCAGTGCAGCTCGTTCTTGGTGAGGTAGCGAAAGTTGCGATAGTTGAGCTGGCAGTTGTTCGACACGAGCCGAACCGCGCTGGCGTTGCCGCCGAGCACCTGGAAGCTGATGTACTTGTGCGTTGCAGCGATGCCGGGCGAGCGGAGAGTGCCGTTGAGTTTCTCGGAAAGCGCGTGGGAATAGACGCCGGGCGCCAAGATAGTGGATAGGGCCTGGTCGCCGGTCGGGGCGACAATGTGATCGGCGCTGCGTTCAGGCTGGCGAATCCCGTGACCGTCGGCCTGAAAATGGATGAATCGCCAGTGCAAATCTTCGGGCCGAACTTCGGCGGGGATTTCCGGACCGTGCCCGAAGCGAAAATCGGCGGCCGTGCGGAACTGCTTGTTGAATGCCGAACGCTCCTTGGCCTCCTTGGCGTACCGATCTTGCACTGATTTTCGCGCGTCGGCAAACGTCGTTTTCTCCTCGCGCATCGTCAGCATGATCTGCTGCCAGGGGGCCAGCGGATGTTCGAGCGGCAACTTTTCGTCCTTCAGACGAGCCAACGCCTTGGCGACGCGCGGCGCCTCGATCTGCTTGAGCCAGGCGTTCGCCAGCTCGTCGCGAATCCCATTCTTGATCACGCGCATCTTTCGCACCGTCTCGTCATTGACCTCTGGGGCGTCGATGGTGTGGGCGACCTGGCGCGAGCTGCGCAGAATGCCGAGCAGGCCGTGGTAGTCGCGCATCGAAATCGCGTCGAGCTTGTGATCGTGACAGCGGGCGCAGGCGATCGTCATCGCCTGGAACGCCTTCGACAGCGTGTCGATCTGGTTGTCCGCGAGGTCGTAGCCGATGGAGCGCAGGTCGATGCAGTCGTCGTGATTGACCTCGCCGAAGCGATAGAACGCCGTGCCGATGAGCGATTCGTTGAAGCGGCCGCCCCCCTCACCCCCAACCCCTCTCCCCCCAGGAGGCGAGGGGCGACTGAGACGCGGCTTCAGCAAGTCGCCCGCGATGTGTTCGCGCACGAGCTGATCGTAACGCACGTCTTCATTGAATGCGCGAATGAGATAATCGCGATAGCGCCAGGCGTGGTGGACGTCGTAGTTCCACTCGTTGCCATGCGTCTCGGTGAAACGCACGACATCCATCCAGTGTCGCGCCCAGCGCTCGCCGAAGTGCGGACTCGCCAG
>JACQFG010000180.1 GCA_016200155.1 Planctomycetota bacterium
AAATACTACCGAGGCATTTTCCCCCATCCGTGTCATCCGCGCAATCCGTGGTTAAGTTCTTGCAATCCGTGTCGTGCACCCGGATAGGTTGCGGCTTTTTTAATCTGCCCATTTTCGTGTTTTCGTTCTCTCGTGATTTCGTGATTGAATTGTCTTCGGCCGGCAGAATTCTGCGTGAATCGCGCGAGAAATGAAAAATCGTTCACAGCTGTAAAATTTTGTTGAAATGCAACGATCGACATGCTACAAATAAAAAAACTCTTCGGCAGGCAAAGTAGGAGATGCCCGAGGAAGAGTCAAAGGGGTCGATCAAAGGAGGATGTCAATCAACGGGTTTTGCCACCGCGCTGGGATTGGGTTCCGTGTCGGCCGGCTTGCCATGAATTGCTTCATAGACTTCCTGGCGGTGGACGGGAACTTCCTTCGGCGCGACAATGCCCAGACGGACCTTGTCGCCGCGAATCTCAACGACGGTGACGGTGATGTCATTGTTGATGACAATGCTTTCGTTCTTCTTGCGAGACAGTACTAACATCGCCGTCAATCCTTTTGCAGACAGAGCCAAGGTTCTGTAACTGATTCCCACGCCCATGGTTCGATGCGGGGCATCGAATCCGCGCGCCGGTGAAGATCCGCTTCCCCTGAAGGAACCAGCGGTGAGTCTCGGCCGTTGGGGCCATGCTAAGTCGCGTCGTACCATGGACTCCAGGCGCTTCCAAGGCTCATCTACCTCTTATCGTACCCGTCCTTTTTCGCAAGGTCAAGCATGGAGTGACGCAATTCAAGACATTTCGCGAGGATTTGGCACGCATCTTGGCATCAGCTGCAAAGTCACTTCCTTCGGCAGCGCTGAAAAAAGAGCGAAAAATCCACGAGGCGTCAACGCGCGACAACCCATTCCAGCTGCGGTATTTGCGTCGTTTTCTGCAATCTCCGAAATTTGACGGGTGCCGAGAATTGGCTCGCCATTCGCACCAAGTGTCCTACGAAGATCAGATCAAATCGACGTCAACTCTACCTGCGTTTTTGCAGGAAAAGTTTGCGCGCGCATGCAGCTGCGCCGATGAACCCCGCATCGCTGCCCAGCTTGGCGTAGCAAATCACGGTCTTCTTGGCAGGCACCGGGAACGCCAGTTCCTTCACGTACTTGCGGATGCGCTTCAGGAACGACTCGCCGGCTGCGATCATCCCGCCCGTGTACACGACCATCGCCGGATCGATCGTGTGCATCATGTTGGTCGCGCCGACAGCCAGGTAATAAGCGGTCTCGTCGACGATCTTCTCGGCCAGGGAATCGCCCTCGGCAGCGGCTTCGAAGATGGCGCGGGCGGTCAACTCGCCGACTTGGTCCCGGAGCGACGATCTTGTCCCCTTCTTGGCAAGGGCCTCGACCGCCCGTTTGACGACCGACGTGGCGCTGCCGTAGGCTTCGAGACAGCCCCACCGGCCGCAGCCGCACTGGCGCGGGTTGGTCATTTCGATCTTCATGTGGCCCAACTCGGCGCCGTGGCTGTGCTCGCCTTCCAGGACGATATCGCCGATGATGATGCCGCCGCCGACGCCGGTGCCGAGCGTGAACAGGACCATGCTGTGGACGTCCCTGCCGGCGCCGGCCCAGAACTCTCCGAAGGCGGCGGCGTTGGCGTCGTTCTGGAAGGCGGTGGGAAGCTTGAAAACCTTGTGAACATGGGCACGCACCGGCACATTGCGCCAGGGCTTCAAATTGGGCGGGTCAAGGATGATGCCGGCCGGGATGTCCATCGTTCCCGGCGTTGCCACACCAATGGCGGCGATGTCGCGCATCTTCAAGTCGGCCGCGGCGACGGCCTGGCGGATCGCCTCGCACATGTGCTCCAGCCCAACCTCCTGGCCGAGTTGGGCTTCCGTGAGCACGTTGGCGGAGGAAAGCACCTTGCCTGCGTCGTTTACCACGCCGGCTTTCATGCTGGTCCCGCCGACGTCCAGGCCGACAAACAGGGGTTTGGTCATGATTTTTCACCACGGAAAACACGGAAGACACGGAAGAAAAATAGACGCTGCTATTCTGTGTTTTCCGTCTATTCCGTGGTTTTTTTTGATCGCGGTTTGTTTTATGATGCGCCGACAGGTTCGGACAACCCCATTGGGGAGATCACGGAATGATCGATCGGCTCCATCATCGCGGCTGGCATTACGTCCTGCTGATCGGCATCAGCGCGATCCTGTTCTTCCTGAACCTCGGCGGCGCGACGCTCTGGGACATCGATGAGGGCCGCAATTCCGAGTGCGCGTTCGAAATGATGGAGTCGGGCAACTGGATCGTGCCGACGTTCAACTCGCAACTCCGCGCCCACAAGCCGGCGCTGCTGTACTGGCTGCAGATATTGTCGTACTCCCTGTTCGGCGTCAACGAGTTCGCGGCCCGGCTGCCGTCTGCGCTGGCGGCCCTGGGCACGGTGCTGCTGGCGTATGAGCTGGCACGGTCGATGTTCACGCGGACCACGGGGTTGCTCGCCGGCGTCATCGCGGCCACGACGCCGATGCTGTGCGGGGCGGCCCGGTTCGCCAATCCCGATGCGCTCCTCAACTTCTGCACGGTGCTGACGCTGACGATCTTCTGGCTCGGCCTGGCCGAGCGACGCTGGTGGTGGTTCGCGCTGCTGGGCGGCGCCTCGGGGCTGGCGGTGCTGGCGAAAGGTCCCGTCGGTCTGCTGTTGCCCGGGGCCATCGTCACCGCCTTCCTGCTCTGGGAACGCCGCTGGGGCGTCGCCTGGGATCGCCGCTGGCTGCTGGCGTTCTGGAGTTTTGTGATCGTCGCGTTGCCGTGGTATGCGTGGGTCGGCATCGAGACGAAGGGCGAATTCCTGAAAGCGTTTCTCTGGACCCACAACATCGAGCGCGGCACCGATACCATGGAGAACCACCACGGGTTTCCTGGATATTACCTCGTCGTCCTGCTCGTCGGCACGGCGCCATGGTCGATCTTCGCGGCCATTGCATGCTGGTTCGGGATGTGGTCCGCGGTCCGCGTGCCGTGGACGTCCTGTCAATCCTGGTGGGCCGGCGCGGCGGAAGGCGTGTCTCCCCTCTCCCCTGTACTCGGGGGAGAGGGGAGACGTCGACTCGATCGGCCGGCGGCGTATCGCTTGCTGATTTGCTGGATCGGCGTCTTCGTGGTGTTCTTCAGCATTGCGGCGACGAAGCTGCCGAACTACGTGCTGCCGGCGCTGGCGCCGTGCGTGCTGCTGCTGGCTCGTTTCCTGCAGCGCTGGCAGAGTGGAACGATCCATGTGCCGAATTGGCTCATCTACCTGAGTGTGGTCAACCTGCTTTTGATCGGCGTGCTGTTCAGCGCCGGGCTGTCGATCGCGGGAGGCGTCGGCGAGCTGGCGCTGCTGCGTGGCCGATTCTTTCCCGGCCTGGCGGGGTGGGCGTTCATCGGTCTGGTGCCGATGTTCGCCGCGGCCTTGTGCTGGTGGTTCGCCCGGCGACGACAGCATGGCCGATTCGTCACGACGCTGGCGGTGTGCGCCGTGCTGCTGCTGGGCCCGATGGCGGCGTATGCGAGCGTCGTCTTCAATCGCTGCAAGGCGCCGAGTTCCCTTGTCGAGCAAGCCGACGCCCTGCGCCGCGACGAGGACATCCGCATCGCCGGCTGGAACGTCGAGCATTTGCCGAGCTTGAACTTCTACGTCAAGCGCAACGTCGAACACCTGCGCGATGACAAGGCTGCGGTGAACTTCCTGAGCACCCGGCTGCCGGTGTACCTGTTTCTGCCGCTCGACGATTGGCGGCGCATTGAAGCGCAGGTCGCCGGCCGGGCCCGACTGGTGGGCCGGCAGGTGGACATGTATCATCACGCCGAGATCGTGGTGGTGACGAACCGCTGATTCCATTTCGATCCACGAAGGGCACGAAGCTCACGAAGGGTTTGCCTTCGTGAGCTTCGTGCCCTTCGTGGATGTTTTTTTGCTCTGTTCGCGATCACAATTTTCGCTAGCATGTCCCTTCCAACTGAAACGCCTTTTTGAGGTCACGATCATGGGTCAGCGTCGAATTCGCCGGCAGCAACGGCAAGATGATATGGCCGAGTCTCGCACCCGCAACGGCATCTCCAAGAAGAGCGAACGCGCGCGCCGCGACGCCCGCATGCTCGGGCTGCTCAAGAAAGGCACGTTGCCTTACGTCCCGTCGATCATGAGTTGGCTGAGCGAACGCCTCGACAAGAAGAGCACGCGCATCACGCAGGCCGACGTCGATGGTTTGTTGAAGACGTGAACCGGCTATCGCTTGGCGACGTGGTCCTCGCAACACAGCGTTCGCCGCGGAATCACCGGCAGGAAAAAGAATAGCTTGAGCCAGCCCGTCCTCTCAGCCACGGCGGGCTTTCGGCAGTACGAACACTTCTTCGCCGTCCCGTCCTCATGGAACAGGCATTTCCGCTGATATTCGTCCTGCCGCGCTTCGATTTCCGCCGTCGGCACGCCGCGACGGTGCAACTCCTGCTCGATCATGGCGATCGCGTCAGTTTCCATGCCGGCGCGATACGCGGTGACGCGATCGAGCAGGTCGTCGGTCTCCGCTTGACGGATGTTCAGCAGGACTTTCTGTTCGTTCCATTCCATCGACGTACTACTGCTTTTGCTACGCCGCAAGCGGCAATCTGGTTCCGGGAACTTTCCGTGCGTCGTCGCGTCTCACTTGGCAAGGGATTCTATTTGACATCCCCGTGTACAACATTCTATGATGGACAAAGATCGTTCGCACCGCAAATCAACGGGAACTCTATCCGTGTCTCAACAGGAGTGCGTGGAATGAATACGAATCGAATCGGCAAAAAGTGGTGGCTGCTGACGGCGGCGGGCCTGACGCTCGCCTGTTTCGTGCTCACCCTGTCGCATGACGGCGCCGCGCAGACTACCAAGAAAGCCGACCCAAAGGCGAAAACCAAGGACAAGGACAAAGCCAAGGAAGACACCACGGAATCTCCCAAGAAGGAAAAAGCCGAACCGCCTCCCTCGACCTTCCCGGCCCGCAGGGACATCGTCGAAGGCAGCAAGCTGGCCCCGCTCGTCGCCATGATCGATGAGCACATCACCAAGGGCTGGAAGGGCAACAGCACCTATCCGTCCGAGCGCTGCACCGATCACGAGTTCATCCGCCGAGCCTCGATCGACATCATCGGCCGCATCCCGACTCCCAAGGAAGTCGATGCGTTCATGAAGCACGGCGAGTCGACGCGCCGCTCCTGGCTCGTCAACGCCATGCTCGACGGCAAGGAATACGACAATGGCCGGGAATATGCCCAGAACTTCGCGAACCTCTGGACCGTGAACTTGATGACCCGCAGCGGTTCGGGCAAGCACTACCAGGCCCAGATGAACGATTGGCTCTACGACCAGTTCAAGGGGGACGAAAAGAATGCTCCCGATTGGTCCCGCAGCGCCCGCGCCTTGATCGCGGTCCAGGGCGACACCAACAAGGGCGACGGCCGGGCCGCCAACTACCTGCTGCACAACCTCGGCGAAGCCCAGAACGCCAACGTGCGCGACAAGAACGGCAAGTTCGACATGGTCCCTGCCACCTCGCGGACCACGCGCCTCTTCCTCGGCATCCGCACCCAGTGCGTCCAGTGCCATGATCACCCCTTCAACGGTGAATGGCGCCAGGACCACTTCTGGGGCATCAATACCTTCCTCCGCCAGATCGACACCAAGGGCACCCAGGGCAACGCCCGGCCGGTCATGTTCGCCGCCAAGAAGAAACAAAAGGGCGTCGTCGGCACCGAGGAGTTCACCCTCTCCGATAACAAGTCGTTCAACGCCAACGGCCTCATCAGCTTCGAACGCCGCAACGGCATCGTCTTCTTCACCGACGCCTTCATGCTCGATCCGCTCAAGAAGGTCCCCAAGAAAGCCGAGAGCCCACGCCGCGAAATCCTGGCAGGGTACGTCACCAGCAGCCCGTGGTTCGCCAAGGCGTTCGTCAATCGCACCTGGGGCCACTTCTTCGGCACCAGCTTCACCAAGGGCCCGGTCGATGATTTCCACGAGCAGAACCCGGTCTCGCATCCCGAATTGCTCGACAAGCTCGCCGAGATGT
>JACQFG010000156.1 GCA_016200155.1 Planctomycetota bacterium
AGCCGCAGGCGGCAAGACCGGGGTTACTTCTTGTACGTCAACATCACGTCGATTTCGCGCTCGCAATCTTGCAGGTGCGCCGCGCTGATGGCGTCCTTGGTGCGATTGCGGGCGGCGTTGACCTGGCCTTGCAGACGCTGCAACGAGACGCGGGCCACGGCGCGGAAGTCGGTGCTGCCGCCGCCGTCGCCGAAGAAGATCGGGCCGCCGTCCTTGCTCGGCATCAACTCGCCCTTGAGATGATCGAGGTACGCCCGCTGCAAGCCACGACGCAACACGTCGACCTTCGGGCTCGACGCCGTCAGCTCGCTGAAGATGCCGTCCTGCACCTCGTTGACCAGCTCGGTCACCGTGTACGCCTTCTCGGGCTGCAACAGTTCGTCGTCCATCAAGCGGCGGATGCGGCCCGACGACAGCAGGCTTTGCATCAGGCCCTTCTGCTGACCGCTGATGTCGTTGGCCACGCCGGTGTAGCGGAACTGGTTGACGATGGCCGGGTTGAGCATCTTGGTCGGCGTCGTGAAGGCGTTGTCGTTGAGGAACTTGACGGCCTGGCGCTGCTTGTCCTTGGAGACGCGCGTGAAGGTCTCGGTGCCGCGGCCGCCAAGGGTGCGGCTTTCGACGACGCCGCCGACGTTGAGGGCGACGGCGCGGAACCAGTTGCCGCGATGGCTGAGGACGGTCTTGTACGTCTCTTCGAGCAGCGCAAAGTCTTCACCAACCGCGGTGGTGGCGCCGACAATCTTCTCGAGCACGCGATCGAGGTTTTTCAGGCCGAGGGCGGTCGCTTCGATCGAGTCGTTGCCGATGTTCTCGGTCTTGACGGTCGGATCGACCGAGGCCGGGCCGTCCTCGCCGCCGAAACGCAGCCACGGCTCATCGATCTGCCGCGCCGCCCACTTGTCGAGGGTGTTGCGTTCGTCCTCGGACTTCTTGGCGCCGGCGATGCCCTTGTAGCCCCAGTCGATGGCGAAGAAATCGTACGGCCCGATCACCGGGATCAGTTGCTTGACATTGTCCTCCGGCTGAGCGACGTAGTTGAATCGGCCATACGACATGATCGAGGCGACGCTGCCGTGCTTCTCGCAGAACTTCGGATCGCGCAGTTGCTCGATGGAGTAGCCCGAGCTGGCGCGATGATTGTGGCGCAGGCCGAGCGTATGGCCGACCTCGTGAGCGCAAATGTAGCGCAGGATGTCGCCGGTGACTTCGTCGGGCAGCGGCAGCGACTTGCAGCGCTTGTCCTGGGCGGAGCACTGCACGAAATACCATTGCTGGGCGAGCTTGACGACGTCGTGCCAGAAGATGATGTGGGCCGAGATGATCTCGCCGGAGCGCGGATCGTGGACGTGCGGGCCCATCGCGTTCTGGAACGGATCGGCGACCCAGCGGATGACGGAGTGCCGCGCGTCTTCCGGGTCCCAGTTCGGATCGACGCGCGAGTCGGGCGCCTCCTTGGCGATGATCGCGTTCTTGAAACCGGCCTTTTCGAACGCCGGCTTCCAGTCCTCGATGCCCTTGAGCAGGTACGGCTTCCACTTTTCGGGCACCTCACGGCTCACGTAGAAAACGATCGGCTTGATCGGCTCGGAAACGGCGGCCGTCGGGTCCTTCTTCTCGAGGCGGAAGCGCGTGATGTACTGCTGCGTTTCCATCCAGGTCTTCGGCGTCGAATAATTCTCAAAGGAGCGCGTGAAATAGCCGACACGCGGGTCGAAGAAGCGGCCCATCATCGGCTTTTCGGGAAGCATGACGAGGCTGTAGTGAACGATCGCGGTGTAGCTCTTGGCGCCGCCGCCGAAGCTCGCGCCTTTGCCGAAGGCGCCGAAGCCGCCGCCCCCGCCGCCGGTAAAGGTGAGGAGCGAGCGCGCTTCAATGTTGGTCGGGAAGGCCTTGATGCTTTCGAGATAGGAGCGATTGGGATCGATGCCGCCGCCGGAGCCGACGGCCCCCTTGACGGAGAGATCCATCACGTCGGTTAGATAGAGCTGGGTCGCGTTGATGACGGTCGAGCGGTCCTTGCCTTCAGCCTCGACGCTGAAGCTCATGATGATGCTGTCCATGTTGGCGGAATCGACGGCGGTCTGGATGGTGCC
Source organism: Planctomycetota bacterium (assembly GCA_016200155.1). GTDB lineage: Bacteria > Planctomycetota > Planctomycetia > Gemmatales > Gemmataceae > SIAQ01. The sequence continues at coordinate 2,097 of JACQFG010000156.1, forward strand.
GGTGCCACGCTTGGCGAAGGAGACCTGCCAGAGATAGACCTTGTTGCCTCGCCGATCCCAGCGGAGATATCGGCTGCCAAGCGAATAGCCGCCCCAGGTGACGCCGGCCGGGCCCTTGGCGACCTCGGCCTGCCAGAGCATCAGCTTGTCGAAGCCGTCCTTGGGGATTTCGAAGAAGATCTTCTCGTCAACCTTGTGGACGGTGAAGACGCCGGGATAGCTCTTGGCGGTCTTCGGAATGACATCATCGTACGGCTTCGGCTCGCCGGGCTTGGTCGGGGTGACCGGCTTGACCTCTTTCATCGGGTCCTTGGGCGCAACCTTCGCCGGTTCCTTGTCCTTATCCTTGGGGGGATCTTTCTTCTGGGCATGCAAGCCTGGGGAAAGCAGGACCGCGGCGAACATCAGAAACGTGCCGATGACGAAGAGCCGTTTGTACATGAAGCACCCATGAGACGGAAAAAGGGATAGAGAGCCGATGTTGCTCAGAGGGATGTTGTAGCACGAAACGGAGCGGCAAGCTAGAGAAACGAGGAAAAAGAGGCGGGATTCAAGATGGCGGAGTCGCAGATCCGCGCTTCATGAATTGAATGACACTCCCATAACATGGACCGGCGATAGACTCCGTATTTTCGTGGACAATGTCCTCTTCCGGTCCAAGTTTGCTCGTCCATTGTCCGGTCGAGAGTTGACGGGCCGCATGCGTCGGCGCTTCGCCGAGCGCGTAGATGGCGACTTTCTCGTAGCCGACTTCGAGGCTCCCGTCGCTGCAAATCTCATAGCCCAAGGACTGAAAAAGCTGTACGAAAGCAGCAACCGTTTCTTCGCGAGCAATGCCCCGGGGCCAATAATCGCTGTCGGCGTCCGGATAATCGTCGGGCCACCAGAATACGTCCGTGCGCCCAGCGGCGAACCCGATGCAGTTATACTTCGGATCGGGATCGCTTGTCTTGGCCCAGGAATACTTGTCGAGATCGGGGAAATCGGCTTGCTTGGGCGTCATCGCTCACCACCGGTAGCCTTTCGCCTTGCCCCATTCGATCCAGCACTTGGTCATTTCGACGACATTCCCGCGCGCTTCCGGCGTAACGGGATTCTCACCGGTCAACTCCTTCAGTGCCCAGAACCAATGGTCTGGTTCCTTCTCTAACTCTCGGAGAAGCAGCGGTATTACGACCGGTCCCAGGTCAACAATGGCTCGATAAGCAGGAAGTTTCGTCCAGGAATTGATGGACGACGAATGGCCTCGTGCCGCCTTCCATTGGCTGACGAGGTCACGAAAGCGAGCGATCAACTCAACGCGCGATAGTTTTTCAACGGTTGCCATGGGAATGAGTCGCCTGTTTGGGTGTTGGTTTTATTCTACCTTCAATCAGACCCGTAATGCCAGCGCAAAAAGCAGGTCGGTCAGGCTCGGAATCCCGTCTCAGGACCTTGCTCCGCATCGCGCGATTGCTGTAGTGTACGAAGCAATTGGCGCACGCTCAATACGAAGCAGCAGCCCTCGTCCGGCGGGTCGTTGCAGTAGAAACTGATTTCTCCGTCCAGAGTCTGGATCACGATCTTGCGCTGCATTATTCCGAAACATGCGAAGCCCGCAAGCAAAACGGCGACCACGCCAAGCAGCCAGCGCGCCCAAACATATATATCGTCCCAGAAGAAGTGCGTCACGGCCCCCAGGGCGGCGCCCACAACGATGAAGGCAATTGCTATGGGATCCACCACCGGGCGCGCTTCGATGGATTTCAATTCGGCAAGCGGGACGCTCAGAATAATTCCGCCTTGAGCATTCAGCCGCTGCAATTCGCGGTTGCGCACGCGCAGCCTGGTCTTGACGAGTTCTAAAACAACTTTCTCGTCCGCTCGGACCCCGGTGTCGCGATTGTCGTAGGACATGCAACGGTTTCCCCATGGCCAGAGCCCGTCTCAACCACTCTGGCGTTCGTCCGACCGTGGCCGAATCGGCGGCTCCCCCGCGCGGATCGCGCCGGCATCGTCCGCCGTCGGCTTCTCGCCGATCGGTTTGCTCGCGTCGATGAACAGCGACACGAAGCCGATGAAGGCGAACACGGCCGCACAGGTCAGGAAGAGCGCATCGTATCCGGTCTTCTTGTCGGCGAACATGCCGGTGAGGGGAACGAGGACGAGGGGCGAGACGAAGCCGCCGAGGTTGCCCCACATGTTGCCCCAGCCGAGCACGACGCCGACGTTGCGTTTGCCGACGTCGAGGTTGTAGCCCCAGATGGCGGGCAGGCCCAGGTCGTGGACCACCGACATGATCGACAGCATGATGACGACCGGCCAGGCTCCGTCCATGAACAGGCAGGCCGCGAATGCCGCCGCCGTGGCGAAGCGCGTCGAAGCGATCGGGAAGCAGCGGCCCAGGAAGGTGCCGTAGTGCTTCGTCATCCAGTCGGTCCACCAGCCGCCGAGGATCAGCGTGGGCAGGGCCACGAAGAAGGGAAGGCTGGTCATGATGCCCTTCTCGGTCCCTTCCGGCACCTGGTGCACTTCGAAAAGATAGAGCGCCAGCTGGTTGCCCAGGATGAGCCAGCCGAAGTTGGTGCCGAACTGCACGATGCAACTGGCCCACAGGCTGCGATCGGTCAGGATGCCCTGCCACAAGGTCGCCGCGGGCATCGGCGGCCCGATGTCGGTCTTTTTCTCGTGCGTCTCGACCAGCGCCGCCTCGGCCTCGTTGGTCATGAAGTGCTGGCGCGGCGTGTCGCGATGGAACAGGAAAAAAACGACCGCAAGCAGCACGCCGATCACGCCGTAGATCAGCAGCACCGGCGGCCAGCCATCGCCCAGCACCTGGCGGATGCGGCCGGGGAAGATCACTTCGAGCAGGTAGCGATTGATGCGCGTCGTCTTGTCCGCGCTGGTCGGCGTTTCGGCGTCGTCGAGCAGGTCAAGGGCTTGTCGGGTCAACTTCGGCTCGATTGGATCGAGATCAATGCTGTGCAGGAGGTCGGGCTGCCTGATCCAGCCGTTGATGGCGCCGGCGAGAACGTCGAGCTGGCGTTTTGTCGGTTGCGCTCTGTCCGGCAGCGCGGCGACCTCATCGAAGGCTTGCCGCGTTTCCGAAGACATGGTTCCACGCAAGCGCGCCGCGGCCTGCCTGACGATGGGAGATGCCGGCGGGTCGGATGCATCGGCATGCAGAACATCACGTGCAAACCCGCGCGCATCAAGCAAGTCCTTGGCCGGATCGGTGAGCACCGATGGCGCCGATACCGGCATGAAGGCGAGCATGAAGAACCCGGTGATCGCCGGCGTGATCGCGCCGCCGATGCGGCCGCCCAGGGAGACGATGCCGCTCGCCAGGCCGCGCTGCTGATGCGGAATCCAGCGCCGGATGAGACCGGCGCACGCGGGATACCCCCCCGCCTCGAACAGGCCGCAGCCGAAACGCAGCAGCAGCAACATCGCGAAACCGTCGGCAAAGCTGATCAATCCCGTCAACACGGACCAGACGGCGAGATAGGAAGCCAACATGATGCGCGTGCCGAAGCGATCGGCCAGCCAGCCTCCGGGGAGTTGCCCGAAGGCGTAGGTCAGAAAAAATGCGCTGAGCATGAAGCCCGTTTCGCCAGGCGTGAGCCGCATGCCTTCGCGGACGTAGGGCGTGATGTAACCCAGGCAGTAGCGATCGAGATAGAGCAGCACCGCGACGCACACGGTGAGCGCAAGGATGACGTAGCGCACGCGGGTCGGTCGCTGGGATTCGGTCATGGAGGGAATGTATGTTTACGTTTAGCGCTCGCAAGGTGCCATGCGAGCGCTAAACGTAAACAACGGCTACATCGGCCGCTTCGGCGGGATGCGGAACAGGCGGATGCTCGTCCATTCGTCGTCGCCGTCGTCGTACTTGACGTGGATGCGCTCGCCATCGACCTTGTTCAGCGTGCCAGGGAAGAAGTTCGGCCCGCCGCTGAATCGGCACTCGACCTTCATGCCCGCCTTGACGTCGAAGCGGCGAATCAGCTCCGGCGTCAACATCCGCTCGGGCCCGTCGAGGTACTGCACGACGATGCGGTGATCGTCCTCGATCGTGACGATCTCGGCCGGATAGACGCACTCGTCGCAGTCGAGGGCCAGGACGCGATCGCCTTCCTCGAAGTTGAACGACGGGATGCCGACGGGGCAGCGCCAGAACCGGGCCCGTGAGACGCGCGTGTTGTTCTCGTGCGTCGCGTCGTCGAACTCGACGTCCATCGTCTCGCCATGCACGCGCAGCACGGTCGCCGGCGTGTAGAGGCGCTGCGGCTCACTCTTGGGGCGAATGAAAAGCTGTTCGCCTTCCTCGATGGCCAGCGGCATCAGCATGTTCTCCTGGACCACGCGCTGATCGCCGTCGTCGTAGAGGACGTGCATGCCGCGCTCGCCCATATCGTAACGGACGCGGACCGTCTCGCCCTTCAGCTGCGTGACGGCGCCGGGAGCGAACACCGGCGCGTTCTTGGCCCGGCAAAAGACGCGGCTGCCGATCTTGATGTCCTGGGTGAGGACGTGCGCATGATGGACCCAGGCCGCCTCGCCGTCATCGAACACGACCATGCAGCCATGCTCGTTGAGTTCGCGGACCACGCCGGGATAAAAGTACGAATCGACCTTCTTCGCCAGGACGCGCTCGCCGAGTTTCCACGGGTTGTGCGTCGGCGCCGAGGTCGGCGTCTTGGATTTCAGCCAGTCGAACAGGCCCATCGGTTGACCCCCATCGATGCATCAAGCAGGGTGCCCGTATTTATTTTGTTCTATTATAGAACAGGATGTCAAGGAGGAATCGAAATCCCGTCCTCACTTCTTGTCACTGACAACCTTGCGGCAGCCATCGAGCGGCCCCGTCGGTGAGATCGGGTCGGGATGCACGCCGCGCACGCAGCTTATGCAAAAGACGACGCCGAGCAACGCCGCCCCGACCGAGTGCACCAAGAACTTCTGCCGATGCAGAGCGGCGCCGAACAGCAGGCCGATCAGGACGGCGAATATCAGGAAGCTCTCCAGGGGAGCGGAAAGGAACCCGGTGATGCCCGCCGGACACTCGAGTTTGCCCGCGAAGTCGAGGTAGGTGTGATAGCCCGCCAAGGACGCGCCCGCGGATGCCGCCGGCAGCGCGAGTACGCCTTGAATCGCCGGCGGCACATGCACGAACAGGCCCAGCGCGAGCACTCCCGCCGCCGCCATGATGAAGGCACGCTGATAGAGGCAATACGGACAGGCCTTCAGATTCATCTCGACGCTCAGATACATGCTGCCGACGATGCCAACGACGGCGACGAAGAGGGCGCCGCGCGTCCACATGTCTTGCAGGTTGTGTTCGAGCGGCTGCGCGGGGTGCGTGGCAGTGTTCGGAGTTTCGCTAGACATGAATGGAGTCCTTGCAAGGTAAGGTTAACCCGCCTTTTCGACGCTCGGAATGCAGTGCGGCAGAATGATGTGCTGATGCGCCTCGGCCGTCGTCGCCGCCAGTTGCCGATCGCCGAATTGCATTTTCCACTCGCGTCGTCGGGCGGCGATGGACGGAGCATAGGCTGCCTTGAATTCCTCGAACTGATCGAGTGTGAAGGGATGGTCATGTTCCGGCGCGACCTCATCGCAAATCGTTACGTTCATGTCCAAAGCGACCATCAACTTCCGCACCAGCTCAAAGAACGCCATGTCCACCGACGGCGGGTGGCATACCGTGAATCGGCACGATATGGAGGCGTGTTTGTCCATCAACTCCATTTCGATCTTGTGCCGTCCGTCCTTCAAAAGAAAACACGGCCAACTAGGCGTGAGCTCCGAATCCTCGTCCCGAGCGACGCCGTCCAGGGCCATGATGGTTTCATACGCTTCCTGGTGCGTGGCTGGACTGCCCTCAAGACGCACTTGAAATGATTCAAACCCCATCGCGTTCTCCTTGTAGTCTCAATCGGGCACTTTTCATTGTACCTCGGGCAGCACGTCAATCCAGTCGTACTCGATTCGAAAACACCGCGCCACGTGTTGAATCTGCGGCCTTGGTCCTGGGATCGCCGTCAGATCGATGCCGGCAAGGTACGCGGCGATAACGCGATGATGGCCGCCAACAATCTCGCCGTCGGGTCCAAGCACAACGGGCTTTAAACTGGCCTTTTTCCAGTCGAACGTGCCGTTCAGCATCTTCGCGACAAATGCGTTGATCTTGTCGCGAAAGAAGTATCTCTGCAATTGCGTCGGCTTGAGTCCCTTCGCCGTCAACTCATCGGCAAGTTGCTGTCGGCCCGCATCGTCAGTCGGATACGCCATCGTGCAAACTTCCAGCGCTTGCGTTTGCGTTCCTCTCAACATATATCGATTGTGCCGACTCCGTTCCACGAGCATCCCGCATGAAGTACTTCTTCTTTCACCTGATGTCCTGGCCACACCTTCCCGCGGACTTCGATGCGAAGTACGACTCCGCGTGGGTCTGGACGCCGAACGCGCTGTACGATCCGGTCAAGGGGCACGAGCTTTACCAGGAGTACATCAACTCGCTGGCGTATGCGGAGGAGCTGGGCTTCGACGGCGTGTGCGTCAACGAGCATCATCAGAACGCCTATGGATTGATGCCGTCGCCCAACTTGATCGCCGGGGCGCTGACGCAGCGGACCAAGAAGATCAAGATCGCGGTGATCGGCAACGCGCTGCCGCTGTACAATCCGCCGCTGCGCGTTGCGGAAGAGTTCGCGATGCTCGACGTGATGTCGAACGGCCGACTGATGGCGGGCATGGTGGTCGGCGGCGGGCCGGAGTATTTCTCGTATCAGGTGGAGCCGACGACGGCGCGCGAGAAGTTCCGCGAGGCGCTCGACCTCATCGTCAAGGCCTGGACGACGCCGGGGCCGTTCACCTGGCACTCGAAGCACTATTACTTTCAGTACGTGAACCCCTGGCCGACGCCGTTGCAGAAGCCGCACCCGCCGATCTGGATTCCGGGCGTCGGCAGCCAGGAGACAATCGACTTCGTCGCGCAGCGGCGTTATGCGTACATGGGCATCCCGTACTTCCACATCGACGTCTTTCGCAAGGTGTTCGCGCAATTTCGCGAGGCGTGCGACAAGGCGGGATACAAGGCCGCCCCCGAGCAGATGGGCTGGGGCGTGCCGATCTACGTTGCGGAGACCGACAAGCAAGCCCGTGAGGAGTTCGAGCCGGGCTTCTGGTACTTCATCAAGAATCTCTTGAAGGGCATCGGCCTGACGCCGCCCGGTTACACCAGCGCGAAGTCGGCGGCAGCGATCCTCAAGAATCAGAAGTACTTCCTCTACAAGCAAGAGACCTGGGCCGACATCGAGAATGGCGTCTTCGCCATCGTTGGCAGCCCGGAAACGGTACGGCAGAAGCTGGCCCACTATCAAAAGGAACTCGGAGCGGGCGTCGTGCTGACGGGATGCCAGGTCGGAGCGCTGCGGCACGATCTGGCGCGCAAGAGCATGGAGTTGCTGGCGCGCGAGGTGTTGCCGAAGGTGCGGTGATGGGATTCGTTTAGCGCCCGCAGTGAAGCGCCAAGCCGCTCGGCGTTTCACTGCGGGCGCTAAACGAAGAGAATACAAGGATCCTGATGTTCAACTTCCTCCAAAAACTGAAGTACGGCGCCCGCGTCCTCCTTTCCAAGGGCGGTGGACAGCCCGAAACCATCGACGTTGCGGGCAAATCGACCGTCATCTCCAGCGGCGGCGACGAAAAGGCCGAGCCCTTCGTCTATCTGCACAGCGCCCTGGGCGAATCGCTCATGTGGTTCCCGTTCTTCGCCAGCTTCGCCAAGAAGTTCCGCGTCCTCGTGCCGACGCATCCAGGCTTCGGCAAATCCGGCGGGTTCGATCAGATCGCCGACATCGAGGACATGGCGTTTCACTACATCGAGATGTTCGACGCCCTGGGCCTCGAGCAGGTCAACCTGGGTGGCGTCAGTCTGGGCGGCTGGATCGCGGCCGAGATTGCCGTGCGTTGGCCGGAGCGCGTCAAGAAGCTGTGGATCGCCGACGCGCCGGGGCTGTGGGTCGAGGGAACGCCGTTGGGCGACCTGTTCCGCTACCAGCAGAACCGCGACAAGCTCCGCGAGATGCTCTTCTTCGATCCGAAGGGCGCGATGGCCTCGCTCATCATCAAGGACCAGCCCGACGACCTGATGATGCTCTACGCTTATCAAGCGATGACCGTCCTCGCCCGCATGGTGTGGACGCGGCCCTACGATCCGAAGCTGGCGGCGCGGCTCAAGCGCATCGCCTGCCCGACACTGCTGCTCTGGGGCGATTCGGATAAGCTGGTGCCGCCCCCGTATGGGGAAGAATACAAGAAGCACATCGCGGGGGCCGAGATGAGATTGGTCAAGGACTGCGGCCATTTGCCGATGTTCGAGAAGGAAGCGGAGTTCGTCGAGGCGGTCACTAAATTCTGTTTGTCGTGATGTTTCGTGGTGCAGGCGGCTCGCCTGCACGGGATGGCAAACGTGCAGGCGAGCCGCCTGCACCACGGGGTGGCGCGATGCGATGGTTGCTGGGAATTCTGTTGGTCGTTGTGCCGATCGCGGCATCCGCCCAGGATCGGCAGTTCGATCAGGTTGTCGCGCCGCTGCTCGTGGATCGCTGCATCGACTGTCACAGCGGCGCCAAGCCCAAGGGCAAACTCGATCTGACGAAGAAAGCGTCGGCGGCGCGCGTCGTCATCCCGAAAGACCTCAAGGAAAGCACGCTCTGGCAGCAGGTCGAGGCCGGCAAGATGCCGCCCAAGAAGCCGCTGTCCGACAAGGAGAAGGCAATCCTCAAGACGTGGATCGATAGCGGCGCCGCCTGGGGGACCGATCCGATCGATCCGTTCCGGATCACGACCAGCCGACGCGCGGGCTACGACTGGTGGGCGCTGCAGCCGGTGAAGCGGCCCGATCCTCCGAAGGTCAAGAGGCAAGATTGGCCGCGCAATCCGATCGATCATTTCATTCTCGCCAAGCTCGAAGCCGAGGGATTGGGGCCTTCGCCCGAAGAGGGGCCGCTGACGTTACGGCGCCGGCTGTACTTTGACCTCACCGGCCTGCCGCCGTCGCCCGATGATGCGCTCGACTTCCTCAAGGAATACCAGGCCGGCAACAAACCGCACGCCGCGCTGGCCGATCGCTTGCTCGCATCGCGGTCTTATGGCGAACGCTGGGCCCGGCACTGGCTCGACGTCGTCCGCTTCGGCGAGAGCCATGGCTTCGAGCATGACGAGCTGCGCAAGAACGCCTGGCCTTACCGCGACTGGGTGATCAACGCGATCAACAAGGATATGCCGTATGACGCGTTCGCCCGCCTGCAGATCGCCGGCGACGTGCTGAAATCGAACGATCCCGACTCGATCGCGGCGACCGGCTTCCTCGTCGCCGGCGGATACGACTCGGTCGGCCAGGGCCAGCAGAGCGCCGCGATGAAAGCCGTCGTGCGCCAGGATGAGCTGGAGGACGTCGTGGGCACGATCGGACAGACGTTTCTCGGCCTGACGGTGCAGTGCGCCCGCTGTCACGATCACAAGTTCGACCCGGTGCGCATCGAGGAATACTATCGCCTCACCGCCGCGGTCGCCGGCGTCCGGCACGGCGAGCGCGACGTCACCGCCGCCCCTCTTCGTTTAGCGTTCGAGAAGCGCCTCGCGGAATCGCGGGCCAAATTGGATGAATTGCGTGCCACCCTCGCCGACCTGGAAAAGCCGATCCGCGCGAAGATTCTCGCCGAGCGCAGCAAAATCAAATCGGGCCAACCTGTAGTCAAGTTGCCCAAGGCGATCGCCCGCTGGGATTTCACGAAGAGCGGCAAGGACGAGATCGCCGGCACCGAAGCAAAGCTGCACAACGGCGCGACCCTCAAATCCGACGGCTTGCACTTGCCCGGCGGCACGAGTTTCGCCAGTACCGCGCCCCTCGATACGCCGATCGGCGCCAAGACGCTGACGGCGGTCGTCCGGCTGCACAACCTGAAGCAGCGTGGCGGCGCCGCCCTCAGTTTGCAATCCGCGGACGGCGCGCTCTTCGACGCCATTGTCTTCGGCGAACGCCAGGCCGGACACTGGATGGCAGGCAGCGATTTCTTTCGCCGGACCAAGGATTTCGAGGGACCGGCCGAGACCGATGCCAACGCCGTCCATATCGCGATCGTCTTTCATCCCGATGGCACGATCGCCGCTTTCCGCAACGGCGTCGCCTATGGCAAGCCGTACAAGTCGGCGAACCCGCTGAAATTCGATGCCAAGGGATCGATGCTGCTGTTCGGCTTGCGTCATGCCCCCGTCGGCGGCGCCAAACATCTCGACGGCACGATCGTTCGTGCCGAACTGTACGGCCACGCGTTGTCGCCGCAGGAGATCGCCGCCAGCGCCGGTGTCGCGTCGGATTACATTGCAGTCGAAGAAATCGTCAGGCACCTGGACGGCGCGGGTAAAGCAAAACATGCGGACCTGATGCGAGCGATCGCTCAGGCAGAAGTGCTGCTCGCCGCACCGCCGCCGGCAACGCGCGTGTACGCGGTCACGCCAAGAGCGCCCGAGATGACGTACCTCTTGGACCGCGGCAACCCGACTCAAAAAGGCAAGCTCCTCGGCGCCGGCGGCGTCGCCGCGCTGGGCTTGAAAAGGTTCGACATGAGCGTCGACGCCGCCGACGCCGACCGCCGCCGCAAACTTGCCGAGTGGATCACCGATGCCAGGAACCCGCTCTTCGCCCGCGTCATGGTCAATCGGCTCTGGCATCACCACTTCGGCGCCGGCCTCGTTGAGACGCCCAGCGACTTCGGCTTCAACGGCGGCCGGCCCTCGCATCCCGAACTCCTCGATTGGCTCGCCGACGAGTTCGTCCGCAGCGGCTACAGCATGAAGCACATCCATCGGCTCATCGTCAACTCGGCGACCTATCGGCAATCATCGCGCTTCCATGCCGATGCCGCCAAGCGCGACGCCGGCAATCGCTGGCTGTGGCGCAAAAGCCCGCTGCGTCTCGAAGCGGAGGCGGTGCGCGACGCGATCCTGTCTGTTGCCGGGCAGCTCAACGACGCGCCGGGCGGACCGGGGTATCAGGATTTCAAGCTCACCATCCGCGGCGCGACGCACTACTACACGCCGATCGAAGACGACACCCCGGCCCTCTATCGCCGCAGCATCTATCGCACGTGGGCCCGCAGCGGCCGTAATGGATTGCTCGATGCGCTCGACTGTCCCGATCCATCGACGGTGTCGCCGCGCCGCGCCGTCACGACGACGCCGTTGCAGGCGCTGTCGATGCTGAACAACGCCTTCGTCCTGCGGATGGCCGATCGCTTCGCCGGGCGATTGAAGAAAGAAGCGGGAAACGACGTCGGCAAGCAGGTCATGCGCGCTTATGAACTGGCATACGGCCGCCGGGCGACGGATGAAGAGATCGCGCGCGTGCGGCCGGCGATCGAGCGGCACGGGCTCGCGGTGTTTTGCCGGGCGGTGTTCAACAGCAACGAATTTGTGTATGTGGATTGATCGGTCCCCGTTTAGCGCCCGCGCGGTCCGGCGGACCGCGCGGGCGCTAAACGAAGAGAGGATTCCATGAAACGCCGCGATTTCCTGCACTGGACCGCCCACGGCCTCGGCGGCGCCGCGCTCGCGTCGCTGCTGACATCCGACGGCAAGACCGCTCCCGGCGAAGCGGCCGATCCGCCGCCGCACCATCCGCCCCAAGCGCGGCGGGCGATTCACATCTGTCTCTGCGGGGCGCTCAGCCAGGTCGATTCGTTCGATTACAAACCCGAACTGACGCGGCTGCACGGTCGATCGCTGCAATCGAGCGAACGGCCCGATGTCTTCTTCGGGCAAGTCGGCCTGTTGCGCAAGAATGACTGGGACTTCCGCCAGCACGGTCAGAGCGGGCTGTGGATCTCCGACCTGTTCCCTGAAATTGCTCGTGTTGCCGACGAGCTTACGATAATCAACTCAATGGTCGCGGAGACGTCGAATCACACGCCGGCGACTTTTCAAGAGAACACCGGCTTTCGGCTCAACGGCTTCCCGACGCTCGGGGCCTGGCTGTCCTACGGCCTGGGCAGCGAGACCGAAAACCTGCCGGCGTTCGTCGTCATCCCCGACACGCGCGGCCAACCGGCGGGCGGCCCGATCAACTGGTCGAACGGCTTCCTGCCGGCGCGCCATCAAGGCGTCACCATGCGCAGCCAGGGGACGCCGATCGATGATCTCTTCCCGGCGCGCGACCTCGGCCCCGACGCGGATCGGGCGACGCGCGATCTCGTCGCCTCGCTCAATCAGCAGCACCACGCCCAGCGTCCCGGCGATGACGCCCTGGCTGCCCGGATTCGCAGCTACGAGCTGGCGGCGCGCATGCAGCTTGCCGTCCCCGAAGTCGCCGACCTGCGTCAGGAGACGCTGGCCACGCAGTCGCTCTACGGCCTCGATCGACCCGAATCCGCCGACTTCGGCCGCGGCTGTTTGCTCGCTCGGCGTTTGCTCGAACGCGGCGTGCGCTTCGTGCAACTCTTCTCCGGCGGGTCGTTCGGCAATCCACGGATCAACTGGGACGGGCATGAGAACATGAGGCAAAACCATGGTCAGGAGGCGCCGCGCATCGATCGGCCGATTGCGGGGTTGTTGCGCGATCTGCGGCGCCGCGGCATGCTGGATGATACGTTGGTTTTGTTCACTACGGAGTTTGGCCGCACGCCATTTACGCAGTCGGCTGCCAATGTCGTCGGCACCGGACGCGATCACAACCAGTACGGCTTCAGTGTCTGGCTCGCCGGCGCCGGCTTGCGGCATGGCTTCAAGTACGGCAGCACAGACGAGATAGGATGGAAAGCCGAGGAAAAAATCGCAAACTGGTACGATTTCCACGCCACGGTACTCCATTTGCTCGGAATTAACCATGAACGGCTGACCTTTTACCACAACGGCATCCGCCGCCGGCTCACCAATGTCCATGGTGATGTCCTGGATGAAATCCTCGCCTGACCTTCGCCAAGTTTCGACCCGGATTCACGATTTCCGGCGACATTCGGGTTGCTTAATGTCCGATTTCAAGTAGAGTTACACGACGTTGTCTGGTCCCACCCAGCGAAAGAGATTCATGACCGAAAATACTCCTCCCCGCAGCCATCTGACCAATCTCAAGCATTGGCTCTGCCAGCCGATGGACCCCGACGCCGGCGCCAATGAGAAGAGCGAACGCATCGACTGGCTGCGCACCATCCCGTTCATGATGCTGCACGTTGGCTGCCTGTCCGTGTTCTTCGTCGGCTGGAGCTGGCTGGCGGTCACCATCGCGGTCTTCCTCTACGCTTTGCGCGTCTTCACATTGACCGGATTCTACCACCGCTATTTCTCGCACCGGTCGTTCAAGTGCTGGCGCATCATTCAATTTGTGTTCGGGGCCATCGGCTGCATGTCGGTGCAACGCGGCCCGCTGTGGTGGGCGGCGCACCATCGGCATCACCATCAGCATTCCGACGATCCGGAAGATTTGCATTCGCCGCGGCAGAAGGGCATCTTCTGGAGCCACATGCTCTGGTTCTTGACGCCGCGGGCCCAGTACACCAACCTGCGTCTCATCCCCGATTTCGCCAAGTTCCCCGAACTGCGTTTCCTCGATCGGTTTGACCTGCTCCCGCCGGCCGTGCTGAGCCTCGTGCTCTATGGCTTCGGCGAACTGATCGCATGGGGCGCGCCCGAGGCAGGCGTGACCGGATTGCAACTTCTCGTTTGGGGCATGCTGATTTCGACGATCGCGGTCTACCACGTGACCTACCTGGTCAACTCCGCGACGCACCTGATCGGCAGCCGCCGCTACCAGACCAAGGACGACAGCAAGAACAGCCTGGTCGTCGCGCTCTTGACCTTCGGCGAAGGCTGGCACAACAACCATCACTACTACCCGAACTCGACGCGCCAGGGTTTCTTCTGGTGGGAGATCGACATCACCTACTACGGTCTGCGTTTCATGCAAATGCTCGGCCTGGTGTGGGACCTGAAGAGCGTGCCAAAACGGATTCTGGTGCCGAAGGTCAAGCCTGCCGTCCAGCCGATCCCGGTCGAGGCGACGCCGATCGCGGTGCAGTAGTAAACGTCGGCTTGCGTTTAGCGCTCGATTGGCCCTGCGAGCGCTAAACGCAAGCGGTTCGCATATCATATCCGCATGAGCGCTCCCAATCGACTGATCCACGAATCCAGCCCCTACCTGAAGCAGCACGCGCACAACCCCGTCGACTGGTTCCCCTGGGGCGACGAAGCTCTTACCAAAGCCAAGCAGCTCGATCGGCCCATCTTCCTCAGCATCGGCTACTCGGCGTGCCACTGGTGCCACGTCATGGAGCACGAGAGCTTCGAGGACCCGGAAGTCGGCAAGCTCCTCGGCGCGCATTTCATCAGCATCAAGGTCGATCGCGAGGAACGCCCCGATCTCGACCAGATTTACATGACCGCGGTCCAGCTCCTGACCCAGCGCGGCGGCTGGCCGATGTCGATGTTCCTGACCCCCGACCTGCAGCCCTTCTACGGCGGCACCTACTTCCCTCCTGAAGACCGTTATGGCATGCCGTCGTTCAAGAAGCTGATCACGGCTCTCGCCGACGCCTGGAAGAATCGCCGCGGCGAGATCACGACGAGCGCCGGCAACATCACGACGGCCGTGCGCGAGTCGATGCAGCTCGCAGCCGGAGATGGAGCACTCACGCCGGACCTATTGCAAAACGCCGGCCGATCGCTGGAACGAGCGTTCGATCCACGCTTCGGCGGCTTCGGACAGGCGCCAAAGTTCCCGCATCCCATGGAACTGCGCTTGCTCCTGCGCATCGCCAAGCGTTTCGACGACGCCGACGCGCTTGGCATGGTCCGCACCACGCTCGACAAGATGGCGATGGGCGGCATCTACGATCAGCTCGGCGGTGGCTTCCATCGCTACTCCACCGACGAACGCTGGCTCGCTCCCCACTTCGAGAAGATGC
>JACQFG010000157.1 GCA_016200155.1 Planctomycetota bacterium
CGCCGCCGCAGCCAATCTCCGCGTCGTCCGGATGGCAGGCGATGATGAGGTAATCGAGTTGCGGCAGCGCTTGGGTCATGGCGGCGATGTTTCCCTGATGAACTCCGCGGGTGAGACCGAATCTTCCCCCTGAGGAAGACGCGACTTGAAATAGATATTGTAGAGTCCGAATTGGCCAGACAAAGCGTCGTGCAACTCAGAGCCCAGAAACCTGCGGTACCGCCAAAACTGCGTGCAAAAAAGCATCACGAACAACAAGACCGGCGTCAGCGACACGAAGCAAGAATACTTGAGGACGGATCGGACCTGATCCCGGGTTGAGCCAATGAGCGATTCCGCTATCAGCGGCGGCGCCACACATGTTACCAACGGCAGCACCATCAAGGCGACGTACAACCAGGGCCAAAGGTTGACGTAGATTCGACAGGATCGGCACGCCAGGCAGCGCAGGTTGCACCAGCCGCCCCATCGTTGTTTGATGATCGTGCCCGTCGAGAACACGAAAGACACCTTCAAGTAACCGCTCGCAACGTGGGCCGTCTTGCCGCAGAAATCGCACGGCCCACTCGACGTGAAGCTGCCGCCGGCCATTCCGCTACCGCCGGATTCCGGGGCTCCGGATTCAACGGCCTCATCAAGCGTCTTGGCACACGAAGGACATTTCATTTCCTCTGCTTCGGAACGTGTCAAGCTGACAGCACAATGTGGGCAGGCCAAACCCATGGCACGAGTTCCTGGGACAAGGAAAAGACGTACAAATCGATCTTGTTCAAAATCGCAACAATCGTTGTAATCAAAGCATATCAAGGTGAAAAGGAGTTCGCCATGAAAACCGCCATCGTCATTCCCGCCCGGTACGCATCGAGCCGGCGGCCCGGCAAACCGCTTCTGCGTGAGACGGGCAAGTACCTTATCCAGCACGTCTACGAGCGCGCTTGCGAGAGCACGGCCCACACCGTCATCGTCGCCACCGATGACGCACGAATCTTCAACGCCGTCCGCAGCTTTCGCGGCAACGTCGTCATGACGCGCGACGATCATCCGAGCGGCACTGATCGCGTCGCCGAGGTCGCTGCCAAGCTCGACGCCGACGTCATCGTCAACGTCCAGGGCGATGAGCCGTTGATCGAGCCGGCGACGCTCGACATGCTCGCAAATCTGCTGGATCGTAGACATCACGCTCCGCGTGATGCTCCTCATCACGCGGAGCGTGATGTCTACGGTGTGATGGCCACGCTGGCAACGCCGATCACGTCGGTCGAACTCTGGCGCGACCCGAATTGCGTTAAGGTGGTCTGCGACGCGAAGGGCAGGGCACTCTATTTTAGCCGCAGTCCGATTCCGTATGTGCGCGACGGCGAGCCCGATTTTTCGACGGGGCGGTTCTTGCAGCATCTGGGGCTATACGCCTATCGCCGCGATTTTCTCTTGAAGCTGGCGACGCTGCCGCCGGAACCATTGGAGCTGATCGAAAAGCTCGAACAGTTGCGTGTCCTCGCGCTGGGCCACGCCATTCAGGTCGGCGTCGTGCCGCAAGCTCATCGCGGCGTCGATACGCCAGCTGACTACCAGCGTTTCGTCGAAATGTACACAAAATCAACGCAGGCGGCGGCGTGAAGGAGCACGCAGCGCAAGCAAGTACCGACTTGCGCTGCGCGCTCGTGAAAATAATATCATAAACGATGAATGCTCCCCCCAACTTCACGGAGGTTTCATCGTGGCTAAACATATCTTCGTCACCGGCGGCGTCGTCAGCTCTCTCGGCAAAGGTTTGACTTGCGCCTGTATCGGCATGCTGCTCGAACAGCGCGGCCTGCGCGTCCGCCTGCAGAAGATCGATCCCTATATCAACGTCGATCCCGGCACCATGAGCCCCTACCAGCACGGCGAGGTCTACGTTCTCGACGACGGCGCCGAAACCGATCTCGACCTGGGCCACTACGAACGCTTCACCAACGCTCCGCTCACGCGCGATTGCAACTTCACGACGGGCCGAATCTATCAGTCGGTCATCCAGAAGGAACGCAAGGGGGATTACCTGGGCAAGACGGTCCAGGTCATTCCGCACGTCACGGACGAAATCAAGAACCTCATCCGCAAGGTGGCGACCGAGGATGTCGATGTCGTCATCACCGAGATCGGCGGCACCGTCGGCGATATCGAGGGACTGCCGTTCGTCGAGGCCATTCGCCAGTTCGCCCTCGACATCGGCAAGGCGAACGTGCTTTACATCCACCTGACCTTGATCCCGTAC
Organism: Planctomycetota bacterium; assembly: GCA_016200155.1. Taxonomy (GTDB): domain Bacteria; phylum Planctomycetota; class Planctomycetia; order Gemmatales; family Gemmataceae; genus SIAQ01. Next base: position 2,255 of record JACQFG010000157.1, read on the forward strand.
CTCAAAGCCGCCGGCGAGATGAAGACCAAGCCGACGCAGCACTCGGTCGAACGGATGCGGCAGATCGGTATCCAGCCCGACATCCTGATTTGCCGAACGGAGCGGGCGATCGCGAAAGAGGATATCGACAAGATCGCTTTGTTCTGCAACGTGGAGCCGCGCGCGGTCATCGAGGAGCGCGACAAGGAGTTCAGCATCTACGAGGTGCCCGTCAGCCTCGTCGATCACGGCCTGGACCAGCTCATCGTTGATAAATTGCAGCTCAAGGCGAAGGCTCTCGACATCAGCAAATGGCGGGAAATGCTCGTCGAGATGAAGAACCCGGCTCACGAGGTGACCGTCGGCGTCGTCGGCAAGTACATCAAACACAACGACGCCTACAAGTCGATCTACGAATCACTCGATCACGCCGGCATTGCCGAGCACGCCCGCGTCGTCGTCCGCAAGATCGAGGCGGAAGAGATCGAGCGCGAAGGGGCCGAGCGCGTCCTGAGCGGGCTGGACGGCGTCTTGGTCCCCGGCGGGTTCGACTATCGCGGCTCCACCGGCACGGCGGCGAAGGCAAGATCGACGCCATCCGCTATGCCCGCGAACGCAAGGTCCCGTTCTTCGGCATCTGCCTGGGGCTGCAGTGCGCGGTCATCGAGTTCGCCCGCAACGTCGTCGGCCTGAAGGACGCCAACAGCACCGAGTTCGACAACAATACGCCGTACCCCGTCGTCGCCATGCTCGACGAGCAATTCGCCGTCACGGATAAAGGCGGCACGATGCGGCTCGGCAAGTGCCCTTGCGTCCTGACCGAAGGCAGCCTGGCCCACCAGGCCTACGGCAAGCTCGACATCGAGGAACGCCATCGCCATCGCTTCGAGTTCAACAATCAATTCCAGATGCAATTCGAAGCGAACGGCCTGTGCGTGACGGGAACCAGCCCCAACGGCAAGCTGGTCGAGGTGATCGAGCTGCGCGACCATCCGTGGTTCCTCGCGGTGCAGTGCCATCCGGAGTTCAAGTCGAAGCCGACGAAGGCGCATCCGCTCTTCCAGGGATTCATTCATGCGGCCATTGCCCGGCGCGAAGGCAAAAAAAAAGCTGATGCCGCCAAGCCCTACACGATGCCGGCCGAGGCAGTCGGCGCATCCTGATAGCTGCGGCTCTACCGGCTAATCCGCAGCCCGCCGCCCTTGAGCATCGCTTCGACTTCGTCGCGCGTGAGCCACGCGAAATCGCCGGGGATCGAATGCTTCAGGGCGCTCATGGCGACACCGAAGTCGAGGGCGTTTTGCAGATCGCCCGTGAGCATGCCGTGGATGAAACCGGCCGCGAAGGAGTCGCCGGCGCCGAGGCGATCGACGATCTCGACCTCGTAGGTTTTCGTGCGCAGGATGTTTCCCTGTTGATAGGCGATGGCGGTCCACGAGTTCTTCCACACCAGCGGGTTCTCGCGGACCGTGATGGCGATGATCTTCAGGCCGAAGCGTTGCGCAGTCAGGTCGGCGGCCTCCTCGTAGTTTTTTCCCTTGATGCCGAAGACGCGTTCGATGTCCTCCTCGGTGGTGATGAGCACGTCGCAGTACGCCATCAGGTCGGCCATGCACTTGCCGGCCTCCGCGGGCGACCACAGCTTGACGCGATAGTTAAGATCGATGCTGGTCTGCAACCCGGCGGCCTTGGCAGCAACCAGCGACTCCTTCGTCACCTCGGCGGCCGATGCGCTCAAGCCGGGCGTGATCCCGGTGACGTGGAACCACTTGGCGCCGGCGAACACCTTGGCCCACGGCACCGTGCCCGGCTTGATGTTGGCGATGGCGGCCCCCTTGCGATCGTAGATCACGCTGGAGGCACGCGGGGCGGCCCCGAACTCCAGGAAGTACACGCCGACGCGATCGTCCTTGGTCCAGACGACGTGCTCCGTCGAGACGCTGGCTGCGCGCGCATGATTGGCGATGAGCCGGCCCAGCGGGTTGTCCGTCAAGCGCGACACCCACGCGCTGGAATGACCCAGGCGAGCCAGGCCGACCGCCGTGTTGAGTTCCGCCCCGCCGACTTTGAGATCGAGGCTGTTTGCTTGCTCAAAGCGCATGAAATTCGGCGGACTGAGGCGAATCATCGCTTCGCCGAAGGTAACGACATCGAAGGACATCATGGCTCCAGTGCAGAGTTTAGTTTTGTGTTGCAGGTATTCGCTCCCATTTCGCCACGAAGCCGCCAATCGCGCCTGGAATCGCTCCGCTCGCCACGACGAGTATCAGCCATAGAAACACATTCAGGCTCCAGTCGTTAAATGGGCCGGGCGCTGCCTGGTGTCTTTCCTCAGGAAGGATGTACCACGCGTCGGAAACACGTGCGGCGGCGCCAGTAACACCGCACAAAAGAAGCGAGGTAACCAGCTTGCCGCCCCATGCGAAAACGCCGCCAACGGTAGCCCCGCAACCGATTCCGATGCCACGCGATGACATTGATACCGCGACCCAGCTCGCGGTCAAGCCAATGCAAAACCCAAGGGTTGAAGAGATCACCACAGCGGCAACGAAGCCGTGCGGAGAAAGTTCGTGTGCTCCTTGCCATTGAAAATCAAAGGGCCAAAGCAACAGGGGACGAAATAGGGCCCCGAATACTCCGCCCGCCAACACGCCCATCAATCGTGGTTTCATGGATGCATGCCCTTCCATTGCGCTAACCATTCCGCACGAGGCGTGGTCACTTGATCCCGTGTGCCGCCTTGTACAGGTTGAATGTCAGATGCGCCTGACCCTGGTGATGCGCCTCGTGCCAGGCTAGCACTTTCAGCCATTCCTGATAGACCCACGGCGCCTGCTCGTTCGGCTTCGTCTTCAGGGCGCTATCGGGCAACTTCTTGAGATGGCCCAGCAATTCGTCGCGCTGGGCTTTCAGGTAAACCTTGATCGCGTCCAGGGTCGGCACGTCGTCGTCCGGCGTGCTGCCGCCGGCGAAGCGCTCGACGTTTTTCGGCTCCTGCGGTTGGCCACCGGTCATGCGGACGTGGACGTGGCGATCGTCGGTGGCGGCAATGTGCATGAGCTGCCAGGCGATGTGAGCCCGGCCCGGGCCCGGACGCCAGCCGAGCACCGCCGGCACGTTGTCCTGCTTGGCGATCGCCTCGATGAAGGCGAGCGTCTTGCTGCGGTTGTAGTCGAGCGATTCGATCATGTCGGCAAAGGTCATGGGGTTCTCCTGGTTGGTTTGCCGCTTGCGGCGTAGCAAGGGCTCCTGCTACGCCGCAAGCGGCTCATGTCAATCCAAACAACGTCCGCGCGTTGCGCGTCGTGTGTTCTGCAATAACATCAACCGACACACCGAGCGCCTGCGCCAGAACACCCGCCGTGTACACGACATGGGCCGGCTCGTTGCGCTGCCCCCGATGCGGCACCGGCGCCAGATACGGGCAATCGGTCTCGACCAGCACGCGCTCGAGCGGCATCTTCGCGGCCACGTCGCGCAACGCTTGAGCATTCTTATAGGTCAGCATCCCCGCGAACGAGATGTACAGCCCCATCGCCACGCACGCCTCGGCCGTCGCCAGATCGCCGGTGAACGAGTGCATCACCGCGCGAATGGGGCCGTGCTTGTCGAAATCCTGCTTCAACATACGCACGACGTCCGCTTCCGCCTCGCGGCAATGGATGACGACGGCGCGATCGATCTTGCGTGCCAGCTCCAGATGCCGGGCGAAGTAGTCCTCCTGCTGCCCAAAAGGCGTGTAGTCCCAGTGCCGATCGAGGCCCGTTTCGCCCAGCGCGACGACTTCGGGCCGATGTACCAGGGCGACGACTTCGTCCCAAGCGGTTGGCGTGGCCTCGGCAACATGGTTCGGCTGAATGCCGACGGTCGCACGCAAGATCGCATGTTTCGACGCCAGTTCAACGCAGCGCGGGCTGTCGATCGCCGTGGTCGCAACAACGACGATGCGCTGCAACCCGGCCGTCGCGGCGCGTTCGAGGACGGCCGGCAAGTCCGCATGGAACCGCTCGTCATCCAGATGCGCGTGGGTGTCGATCCATTGCAGGGGCACTTCGGATGTCTCCGTTCCAATTTGGTCAATTCTGATATTTGCGCAGCTCATTACATTGTACGGGCCCTTGGTGGCAGGGCATGGCAACGACTCATTTCGTCGATATAACATAACAAGAAGACTCCCACCACAAGCGAATCGATGAACATCGACGATGAAATTGCCGGTCACGCATCTGCACGCGGGCATTGGCCCGGAAAAAGCATTGACGAAATCAAGGCCATGATCGATGATGTTCGTAACGGCTGGAACAACCGCTACATGGCTCCGAGCGGCGAAATCATCTATCGCAAAGGCGACGTAATCCTGATTGAGAATCCGCCGCGCGCGCGGAGGGAACGATATTTCAGCCGAGCGCGAATGCTCTTGAGTACTTTCGCCGGTGCGTGAAGATCAATCCGGGAGGCACATGATGCTGCAGCTCTCCGATCACGACGCATCGATCCTGCTGGGCGCTGCGCTCATGCACTGGGGTGTGCCGTTTCGTTTCGTTTCCAAACGTGAATTGACGGACCATCAACAAGTGATCGTCGATGCAGCGTCGGACAAGTTGAGAAGCTCTCGAGGATCGCATCAGAGCGCCCCAGCGCTTACAGACTCCGAAATCGCTTTGCTCATCGATGTCGTTGAGAATTGCCTCGAAGAGTGCGGCAACGATGCGGTGGAACTAAGAGTGCAGATGAAGGCCGGCGATCGACGCGAAGTCGAGGAGTTACTCAATCGAATGCGGTCCTCACTCCCATCCGTTCCCCACACGGTGCCTCAATAACTTGATTGGAATGACCTGATATGCGAACTCGCTGTTTGATCGGAATTGTCTGTTTGTTTGCTGGC
>JACQFG010000223.1 GCA_016200155.1 Planctomycetota bacterium
GATGGCGTTCACTCGAAATCCTTTTCTGCTGGGGTTGATGTGGTTTGGTCACTACATCAAACACCGCAGCAAGAACAAAGGATTTCGAGTTTTTTTAAATTATTCCTGGGCGAAAGCAGAACGCCTTCGCTTGGTTAAGGACTAGATGTCCGTTTCATAAGTTGGTGAGCAGTTGATTCGTAGCCGCGTTCGCCAGAACGCGGATTTTCGTGGGCGTTCTGCCCCCGCGTTCTGGCGAACGCGGCTACGACACTCCGGGCTCGTTTGCGATGATGCCTTACTTCTCCGCGCCGACGCGCCAGAGCCGTTGGCACTCCAGCGGGAAGTCGGTCAGCAGGGCATCGACGCCCGCTTCCCGAGCGCGGCTCCAGTTGCCGGGCTCGTTGCCGATGGACAGCGGGCCCGACAGGAAGACGCGCTTGCCCTGGGCGTGAATCGACTTGACCTCGTCTGCCGTCGGCACGAAACGCACGTAGATCCAGTCGGCGTTCTTTTCCTCGAGCGCTTTCGCCAGGTTCTCGCTCTTCTGGGCGAGCACCGCGACCGGCGTCTTCGCGTCGGCAGCCTTGAGCTTCGCTCGTACCTTCGGGTCGTCGATCGCCCGGCCAATGCACAACACCTGGTGCAGGACGCCGTGCTTCTTCGCGAGAGCCACGATGTCGCCTTCCATCGTTGCATCGTCAACCTTGATGTCAAGGCAAACGAGGACGTCGATCGCCATCTTCTTCATCAGCGCGAAGACGGCATCCAGCGTCGGCACACGCTCGCCGGCGAAATCGGCCGAGAACCAGCGGCCCGCGTCGAGCTTTTGCAGCTCCGCGAGCGTGAAGTCTCCGACGCTGCCCTTGCCGTTGGTCGTGCGTTTGACGTCGTCATCGTGCAGGACGACGAGCACGCCGTCCTTGGTGCGGCGAATGTCCAGCTCGAAGCCGAGCCGCAGGTTCATGCACGCCGAGAACGCGGTGAGCGTGTTCTCGGGAGCATGCCGCAGGAGGCCGCGATGCCCGACGATGCGCGGCGGCTTGCCGGCGTCCTGGGCGTGGGTCGACGTGAATGGAATGACGATCAATGCAATGGCGAATAGTCGTGCGATCATGGTTTTCCTCCCGCCGCTTGCCGTTTAGCGTTCGCGCGGCGCCGCGCGAACGCCAAACGGGAAGCGGCGAACTTATCATCCCGTATTTTTGCAAATATTCCATTCAATTCCGGCCGCGCTTGTGGCACAATATCCTCTGCCCCATCGAACCATCAAGGAGCCACCCATGCGCCATGCTCTCCCGCGATTCGCGATCGTGATCGCGACCGTGTGCGGATTCGCCTCGATCGCCAGCGCTCAACCCAACGACCTCCTCGACAAGGTTGGCGCCGGCAAGGGCATTGTCGTTCTCGCCGGCGAGGTCGGCCTGTCCGCGACCGACCTCGCGAAGGCCAGCAAGGCGACGTTCTTTGTGCAGGTATCGAAGGCCCAGGCCGGCGCGCTGCGCAAACAGCTCGATGACGCCGGCCTGCTGGGCAATCGCGTCTATGTGCAAGAAGGGCTGGATTCGCTTTACCTCGCGGATGACCTTGCCGACGTCGTCGTTGTTTCGAGCGAAGTCAAGCTCGCGGAAAAGGAAGTGCTGCGCGTCCTGCGCCCCGAAGGCAAAGCGTTCGTCGGCAACAAGTCGATGACCAAGTCGTTCGCCAAGGGGACCGACGAATGGTCGCACCCGTATCGTGCTCCCGACAACAATCCGCAATCGCAGGACACCGTCATGAAACGGCCGTTCATGACGCATTACATGGTCGAGCCGTGGTACTGTCCGCTGCCGATGCAGTCGGTCATCTCCGGCGGCCGGGTGTTCAAGGTGTTCGGCGATCGTTCCAGCGCCAAGCCGCAGGAGCCGCTGGTCAACAAGATGATCGCGATGAATGCCTTCAACGGCACCGTGCTGTGGGAGCGCAACCTGTCAGAAGGCTTCATGGTCCATCGCAACACGCTGATCGCCACGCCGGACACTGTCTACCTCGCCGATGACAAGTCGTGCAAGCTGCTCGACCCGCTCACCGGCAAGATTCGCGATCAGATCGTCATCGACGCGCCGGACTCCGACGGCCCCACCTGGAAATGGATGGCCCTCGAAAATGGTGTCCTCTACGCGATGGTCGGCGAAAAGGAGAAGTCGGACCAGCCGCTCAAGGGCGATCGCATTCGCGGCGCCGGCTGGCCGTGGTGGGGCATCAAGGATTACCGCTTCGGCAACGGCAAGAACATCTTCGCCATCGACCCGAAGACGAAGAAGATCCTCTGGCACCATCGCGACCAGGACACGATCGATAGCCGCGGCATGGCCATGAGCAAGGGCAAGCTCTACTTCTACAGCGAAGGCAAGTTCCTTGCCTGCCTCGATACCAAGAACGGCAAGCTCCTCTGGAAGAACACGTCGAAAGACCTGCTCACCGCCGTCGGCAACACGAAAGGCGCCCAACACTGGCTGCTCGGGTTTGCCTCATCGTCGTACCTGAAGTGTACCGATGACGCCATCTACTTCGCCGGACCGAGCCGGCCGATGCTGGTCGCCGCGTCGGCGAAGGACGGCAAGCTCCTGTGGAAAAAGGATTGCAGCGTCAAGGACGGCAACCTGCCGACCGAGGGAGGCAACGTCCAGCTCGTCATCCGCAAGGACGGGCTCTACGCGCTCGGCCAGGCGCGCACCAACAACCTGATGAGCAGCTACAAGCTCGAACCGCTCACCGGCGAAGTGCTCGCGACGTTCCCGGGCCGCGATCGCTGTACCCGCGCCACCGGCTGCTTCGACACGATCTTTACGCGCGGCGGCAAGGGAGGATCGACCGCGGCGTTCGACGTCACCAGCACCGAGCCGCGCATGGGCGTCATCTCGCCGATGCGGCCCGCCTGTCAAGACGGCGTCGTCACGGCGCACGGCTATCTCTTCTGGGGCCCGTGGATGTGCCGTTGCGACATGACCCAGCTCGGCGTCATCAGCCTCGGACCGGGCGGGAAGTTCGACTATCTCAAAGCTGCGACCGATGCCGACCGTCTGCAATCGTTCAAGGAAACGAGTGCCGCACGGATGGTGACGGCGAAGCACGATTGGCCGACGTATCGCCGCGACAATGCCCGATCGGTGACGATCGACGACTCCGTGCCCGACGCGGTCAAGTTGAAGTGGACCTTCACGCCCAAGTCGCCGACGTTGCCGACGGCGCCGATCATCGCCGCGGGCCGAGTGTTCCTCGGCGGGCAGGACGGCGTCGTGCGTTCGCTGGACCTCGAATCAGGCCGCGTCGATTGGTCCGCGTTCACCGGCGGGCCGATCAAGAATTCGCCGACTTTTTCCGTCGATGATCGCCGCAACTATCCGTTCGAGCGCATCCACGTCGGCTCGGGAGACGGCTACATCTATTGCTTCCAGGCTTTCGACGGCAGAACGCAATGGCGCTTCCGCGCCGCCCCCGTCGAACGCGTCATCCCCGTTTACGGCACCCTCTCCTCCACCTGGCCTCTGGGCGGCGGCATCCTCGTTAACGATAACGTCGTCTACGGCGCCGCCGGCATCTCCAACCACGACGGTACCCACGTCTACGCCCTCGACGGCGGCACCGGCAAGATCAAATGGCAGAACCACAGCTCCGCCTACAAGGACGGCGACGAACTCCCCAACGGCGGCGTCAGCGTCCAGGGCCCCATGCTTCTGCACAACAACGCCGTCCATTTCGCCTCCGGCAACTCGCCGCCCATCGCCTCTTACGCCCTCAAGGACGGCAAGTTCACCGGCTCCGAAGCCAGCCGCGGCAAGGACCTTTATGTCCGCAACGGCCGAGTCGTCGGCTCCGGCTACCCGCTCTACTGGCGCCCCGAAGACGATCAGTTCATCAGCACCATGGAACTCGAAACTCCCGCCGGCCTGCTCATCGTCGGCATGCCGCAGAACAACCCGTCCGGCGTCTCCGAGCTGCGCATGGTCCCTGCCAACGCCGGCCCCAAGGGTAAGAGCCTCTGGAAGAACGACCTGTTCCAGGAGATCGGCGCCGTCGCCATCGCCAAGAACGCCATCGTCGTCACCGGCCTGAACCGCGACAAGAAGGACTTCGACAAGATCAGCGCCGGCATCGCCGCCATCGACATCAACACGGGCAAGGTGCTGTGGCGTGAAAGCCTGCCCGCCACGCCGACCGCCTGGGGCCTGGCGATTGCGGGCCGCGGCGAGCGCATCGTCGTGACGCTGATGGACGGGAGGGTGCTGGCGTTTGCGAAGTGAGAATTGAACATGGTTACTCGTTAGCCGTGAGCAAGCGTCTGAGCACCGAAGGTGCGCAAACATGCTAGCCCAGGGCAGAGCGAAGCGGCGCCCTGGGCTAAAGATGCCAGGCCACCCTAGCACTGAAAGTGCGAAACAACTGCGGTCCCTCACTTGTTTCGCTCTTTCAGAGCTTCATCGTTGCCATTGTCCAACCCAGGGCGTCGCTGCGCTCTGCCCTGGGCTGATTTGTTTGCGCACCGTTGGTGCTCGGAAGGAGCGCAACGATCACATTATTGCCAATCATAAGCTTATTTGTGAAACGGAACACTAAGGAAGGCAAGAAGACAGCAACGTCAAATCACGTCGATTCCTGTCCCCCTATCTTCTTTGGAGTTTTTTTGATGCCTTCTGCAAACGGTTAGAGTACCTAACCCTTAACCAAGCGAAGGCGTTCTGCTTTCGCCCAGGAATAATTTGAAAAAACTCGAA
>JACQFG010000158.1 GCA_016200155.1 Planctomycetota bacterium
AGAACGCCTTCGCTTGGTTAAGGACTAGTTCGAAGTACCCGCGGTGGTTTCCGGGGTTGTTTTTCTTTCTTTCCTTGGGACCTTTGATCGTTGCTTTCCTCGGTTCAATTTACATGTTTTCCTTGTTACCTGATCCAAAGCGGTTGGACAAACTGGAAGACATCAAGCCAGAAGACCGGGCATTTGCAGAAAAAATACGTTCTGAGGCGCGTGTCACCGAGACCGTGGCTGTGGCCCGCCTTACGCAGTTCATGATTGGGATACTCATTGGTGCGTTCTTGTTGTGCATCGGAACGTATCTCTCATGGGTCGGAATCCGCGAAAAAGTTGATGCGGGGTTTACGAGTAAGTGGCTGCAAGCCAACATTACTGCTCTGGGTCCTGGGATGCTGTTAGTCCTCTGCGGGACTTTGATTCTTGCGATATGTCTCGAGAAGCAGTTTCAATACTCGGCAACAGGGGGCATAGTCGGAAACCAACCGAACGTTGGAGCCCCCCCTCAAGTAATCTTCGGACCCCCTCCTCAGGTGATCATTCATCAGCCAGCACCGAATGCGGAGTTGGGCGAGATCAAGGCGGTATTGGAGCGAATCGAAAAACGGCTGCCAGCGGCGGAAAAAAAATAATCTAAACTGGCGAAGTCCCTCTGGTCGCTCGATCACGCCGACGCCTCCGTCATCGAGCGCAGGTTCAACGCCTTGTTCAACTCCGCTTCCGTTACCACCGCGTTCGAGTCCTTCTTCTTGAGCGTGCCGGCTTTCATTTTCTCCAGGCACAGGTCGCGCACCGTTTTGCCGACCTTGAACGCTTCCTTTGCCACTGCGGCCGCAGTGTCATAGCCGATGAGCGGGTTGAGGCTCGTGACCATGGCCATGCTCCATTCGACCTGTTTTTCGCAGGCTGCCTGGTTCGCTTCCATCTCCAGGGCGCAGAAGTCGATGAACGCCTTCACGCTTGCGCTCAAGAGGTCGATGCTTTCGATGACGGCCAGGCCGATCACCGGCATCATGATGTTGAGTTCGAACTGGCCGCCGGTCGCGCCGCTGAAGGCGACGCACTGATCGTTGCCGATGACGCGGGCGCAGGCTTGCATCATGGATTCGCACATGACGGGGTTGACCTTGCCGGGCATGATGGAGGAGCCGGGCTGGAGATCGGGGAGGATGATTTCGAAGAAGCCGCAGCGCGGACCGGAGCCGAGCCAGCGGATGTTGTTGGCGATGGAGAAGAGCGTGACGGCGATCGCTCGTAAGTGGCCGGAGCATTCAACGAGTCCATCGCGGCAGGCATTGGCCTCGAAGTGGTTCTGCGCCTCGACGAAGTGGATGCCGGTCCCCTTGTGCAGGACCTCGGCGACCTTGGCGCCGAACTTGGGATGCGTGTTGATGCCGGTGCCCACCGCAGTTCCGCCGGCGGGCAGCTCTAGGACGGCGTGCTGGGCTTGCTTGGCCTGATGGATGCTGCGTTCGATCTGGCGGGCGTAGCCGCTGATTTCCTGACCGAGCCGGATTGGCGTCGCGTCGGCCAAATGCGTGCGGCCAATCTTGATGATGTCGTCCCACTCCTTGGCCTTCTTCGCCAGGACGCCGTGGAAGTGCTGCAACTGATGAATCAGGTCCTTGTGGATCGCCTGGGCGGCCGCGACGTGGATCGCCGTCGGAAACATATCGTTGGTCGATTGGCCCATGTTGACGTGATCGTTCGGATGAATCGGCTTCTTGGCCTCGAAGCGATTCTTGCCAACGATTTCGAGGGCGCGATTGGAGATGACCTCGTTGGCGTTCATGTTGGACGAGGTGCCCGAACCGGTCTGGTAGACATCGATCGGGAATTCCTTGTCGTGCTTGCCGGCAGCGACTTCCCTTGCCGCGGCAATGATCGGATCGGCGAGTTCGGCCTTGAGCTTGCCGAGATCGTGGTTCGCCTGAGCCGCCGCAACCTTGACGAGGCCGAGCGCGTGGATCAGCCTTTTGGGCAACGGCATGTGCGAGATAGGGAAGTTGGCGACGGCCCGCTGCGTCTGGGCGCCGTAGTAGGCTTGCGCGGGGACCTTGACGTCGCCCATGGAGTCTTTTTCGATGCGGAATTCACTCATGATTGTTTTCCGAATGGTTGAAAATGTTATTGTATTTGCAGGGTCCAACGCAGGCAGCACGCTAGAATTACCATACGCCTGAACTCAGCCGGTTCTACGGAATCATTATCCGGATGTACATGGAAGTGGGCGTGCCGCATCATACACCGCACTTTCATGCATATTATCAGGATGAGGAGGGGGTATTCAGTCTCGATCCGGTGGACCTCATCGCCGGATCGCTGCCGAGACGCCAGAGGCGTCTGGTCGAAGCATGGGCGGAAGTTCACCAGGCCGAGCTGCTGGCAGATTGGCAACGACTGCAGGCGGGACAGGTGCCCAAACCGATCGATCCGCTGCAATAACGGAGATGGCGATGACTCACCCGATCTGTCGTGTGCGGTCCTTTCGGATCGTGGCGCCTCATACATTGAATGTGCAATTCGATGACAATACGGAGCAGAGGATCCATTTCGAACCCGTGCTTGCCGGGGAGCTCTATGGACCGCTGCGCGATTTATCGATCTTCAATCAGGTGCGAATCGATTCTGAGGTACACACCTTGGTTTGGCCGAACGGAGCCGACTTCGATCCGGCGACGCTCCACGATTGGCCGAACCGCTGTGAAGAAATGAAGGCGCGTGCCCGTCAATGGGACAGCGCCTCGGTGTAAGGCCCCGGAGAACAGAACGCATCCCGCTCCCCGGGGCCATCGCGACTACGCCGCCAGCCGGAGCGGTTCCGTCTGCTGGGCGGGGCTGAGCAGGATTTCCATCGCGTTGACGAGCCGATCGGGGCCGCGGCCGTCGATCAGCTTGCGGCCACAGCGGGCCATCGATTTGCGTTCGAGGGCGTCGGTGATGAGGTTCTGTACGCCTTGCCGGATCGTCTGGGCGGAGACGTTCTCGTGCCAGCCGAGCACGGATGCGGCGCCTTCGTCTTCGAGCCGCTGAGCATTTGGCCAGTGCAATTCGTTTTGCAGCAGGAGAAGCTGTGGCACGCCGACGCACGCCAGCTCGAGCGACCAGCCGCTGCCGCTCGTCAGCGCGAAATGGCAGCGCGTGATGCGATTGGCGATCTCGGCAGGCTCCAGGGCGAGCGTCAGCACTTCTTTGTTCGCCTCGACCATCTCCTTGATCTCTTCGAGCTGGGGATGCTCACGGCGGATCACGATATCGACCTTGCCGATGCGCGGGGCGTTGACCAAAAGCTGGGCGAGATCCATCGTCATGCGATTGGGATCATCTTCGCCGAGGGCCAGGAGAACGCGATACTGGCTGAGGATGGTGGTGCCATTGGCGACGGCGACGGGAGGTGGTTCCTGCGAGCGTGTCTGACGCTGCCGGCGAACTTCGGGACGGACCATGGCAAAACGTCGACCCAGAAGAAGCTGCGTATCGTTGTCGAATTCGTAGCTATCGCGGTTCGGGGCCAGCAGGGGATTGATGAGCAGCTTGGTCGGGAAGCGAACAGTGGCCGAGTGGTCGATGGCCGCCAGGAGCACGTTGGTCGAGGCGACCTCGGCGAGATAGTCGTGGCTGACGTCGGCGGCATCGACGTAGACGGCGGCGGGCTTCAACCGGGCGATCTCACTGAGCATCTGATTGACGTCTTCCTCGGAGCCGGCGGGGTGATCGGCGAGGACCCAGTTGTTGCCGCCGCGCTTGATGCCCATCGCTAATGAGTTGGGTTCGAGCTGGGAGAGGAAGTAGACGGGGCGTCGGCGTCGCTGAAGGGCGGCGGCGAGCGTCGTGCAGCGAGCCAGGCGTTCATAGCCGCTCTGGCGGGTGGCATCGACGCGCAGAATGATCGGTTCGCGTGACATTCTCTGTTCCTTCCGGTGAGGCGTGAAAGAAACAGGCGCACGAAGCACGGCAGGCGCGCGTGAGCGCGACATACGCAGAGGGTGCGAGCAGGTTCGAAGGGTGAAGATCGCGGCAGGACTGGTGCGAAGCAATGAGAGTGGAGTTCCGTTCCTCTTCTCTGCGGCCTGGACTTCCGTGTTCCCGGCCTGAGTCGAATGGTTCCATTCATCCGACGGGCGTATCCTACTGCAAACAGCTGACGGAAAAAAAGAGCAACTTTCCGTCAACGTGAATTCGCATGGATTTCCATGGGG
>JACQFG010000159.1 GCA_016200155.1 Planctomycetota bacterium
CGTCGGGCAGATCGCCGAGGTTGCCCAGGTCGGCGCCGATGCCGCCGGCGAACGCCATTTCCGCGGCCGCGACGGCCAGGCCGCCCTCGCTCAGGTCGTGGCAGCTTCGCACCATGCCGGTCATGATCGCTTCATGAACGCGTTCGAAAACCTCGGGGGCCCGCGTGAGATCGACGCCCGGCACCCGTCCGCCGGTCTGCCCCGTGACGACATGATAAAGCGAGCCGCCCAGGTCCGCGGTGGTGGTCCCGACGAGGAACAGCAGGTTGCCCGGCTCCTTGAGGTCCATCGTCACGCAGCGGCGCACATCGGGGACCTGACCCATGGCGCTGATGAGCAGCGTCGGCGGAATGATGATGTGTTTGCCGCCCGCGTTGAACTCGTTGTTCAGGCTGTCCTTGCCGCTGATGAACGGCATCATGTAGGCGAGGGCGACATCGCGGCACGCCTCGGCGGCGCGAACGAGGGAACCGAGCACTTCGGGCCGCTGCGTGTTGCCCCAGCAAAAATTGTCGAGGATGGCGATGCGGCGCGGGTCGGCGCCGACGGCGACGACGTTGCGCACCGCTTCATCGATAGCATTGGCGGCCATCGCGTACGGATCGAGATCGCCCAAGTTCGGATTGATGCCGCAGCCGATCGCCAGGCCGCGCCAGTAGCCGAGCACCGGCGTGATAACCGAGGCGTCGCCGGGACCGTCGTTGGCGACGCCGACGAGCGGCTTGATGGCCGAGCCGCCTTGCACCTCGTGATCGTACTGGCGAATGATCCATTCCTTGGAGCAAACGTTGAGATGGCCGAGGATTTTCAGCAGAACGGCGTTGGGATCCTGTTTAGCCGCAACGCCGAAGGCGTGCGCGGGAGCGTCGACCGCGCACGCCTTCGGCATTGCGGCTAAACGCACGACCGGCGGTCGGCCGTCGTGCAGGAAGTGCATGTCGAGATCAGCAACCTGCTCACCCTGGTAGTGCAGCCGCAGCTTGCCGGTCGCCTCGAATGTGCCGATGACGGTCGCCTCGACGTCCTCGCTGGCACAGAGGGCTTCGAGGCGTTCCCAGTTGGCGATCGGCACCGCGAGTATCATGCGTTCCTGGGCCTCGGAGATCCAGATCTCGGTGTACGACAGGCCTTGATACTTGAGCGGGGCCTTGTCGAGATCGACGCGGGCGCCGATCTTCTCGCCCATCTCGCCGACGGCGCTGGAGAAGCCGCCGGCCCCGCAATCGGTGATGGCGTTGTAAAGGTTGAGATCGCGCGCCTGCAAAAGGACGTCGAGCATCTTTTTTTCGGTGATGGCGTTGCCGATCTGCACGGCCCCGCCGGAGACCTTTTCGGATTCGCTGGTCAGTTCGATGGACGAGAAGGTCGCGCCATGGATGCCGTCGCGTCCGGTGCGGCCGCCGACGGCGACGATGAGATCGCCCGGCCTGGCCGACTTGAACGCCTTGTCGGCCGGGATCAGCCCGACGGTGCCGCAGAAGACGAGCGGATTGCCGAGGTAGCGCGGATCGAAGCAGACGGCCCCGTTGATGGTCGGAATGCCCATGCGATTGCCGTAATCGCGCACGCCGGCAACAACCCCCTTCATCACCTTCTTGGGATGCAGAACGCCCGTCGGCAACGACTCGG
Organism: Planctomycetota bacterium; assembly: GCA_016200155.1. Lineage (GTDB taxonomy): Bacteria > Planctomycetota > Planctomycetia > Gemmatales > Gemmataceae > SIAQ01. Next base: position 1,630 of record JACQFG010000159.1, read on the forward strand.
CCGGCGTGTCGGGAGGCGCGAAGCAGAAGACGTCGGTGTTGCAGATCGGCTTGGCGCCCATGCCGGTGCCGAGCGGATCGCGGATGACGCCGCCGAGACCGGTATTGGCGCCGCCGTAGGGTTCGATCGCGGAGGGATGGTTGTGCGTCTCGACCTTGAAACAGACGTGAAAGTCATCGTCGAACTTGACTACGCCGGCGTTATCCTCGAAGACGCTGACGCACCAGTCGTCCTTGCCGAGGCGTTTGCGGATCTCCTGCGTGGCGCCGAAGATCGTTTCCTTCAACAGGTTCTCATATCGTTTTCCCTCGCAATCGATGATGCCCTTGAGCGTCTTGTGCGAGCAGTGTTCCGACCAGGTTTGCGCGATCGATTCCAGCTCGACGTCGGTGGGGTCGCGCTGCAAGTCGCGAAAGTGGCCGCGAATCGTTTTCATCTCGTCGAGCGACAGCGAGAGCTGGCCGTCCTTGCTGAGCTTGACCAGGCCCGCGTCGTCGAGAGTGCGGATCGACATGACGATGCGCTGGAAGGTGTAGCGCGAGCCGAGGCCGAGCACCGATTCCGACAGGTGATGATCGAGCACGCGTTCGATCGCCTCGTTGCACAGGACCTTGCGAAACATCGCCTCGCGGTCGAACGGTTGGCCGGTCCAGTAATAGCGGCGCAGCGTCTGAGCGGAGGAAACGGGGATGCCGAGCTGGCGGGCCGTTTGCAGGACGCTCATGGCGACCGGGTCCATGACCCCGGGCTTGAGCAGCACGGTCGCCGCACCGGCGCATTCGATCGCGCCGCGGGCATTGGCGGCGTGGATCGCGCCCGATTCGGCAACGGCATCGACCAAAAGCTCTGATGACAGCTGCTCGACCTGCTTGCGATGCAAATCCCCCTGCAGCAGGAAGCCGCGCGAGGTTTTCTGCACGGCGCCGGCGCCCTGGGCCGAGTGCGTCAACAGGTCGTACTCCTCGGCGACGCGCAGGCGTTCGGCGTCGGGGCCTTTCGTGAAGATTTCAACTTCCCAGAGCATCGCGCACCTTCTTGGCTTGAGCGAGAAACTGATCCATCGTTGCCGCATCGTTGTCGGTCAGGGCCCGGCGAAACGCGGCGAGGCGCTCGTCGAGCCGGGCCAGGGCATCAAGGACGGCCTGGCGATTGTGCTGAAAGATCGGCGTCCACACCTCTGGAGCGCCGGCGGCCAGGCGCGTCATATCGCGAAAGCCGGTCGCCGTCAGATCGCGCCACTCGACCGGCAGAATTCCCGCCAGCGCCGACGCCACAAGATGCGGCAGGTGGCTCGTGCACGCCAGCGCCTGATCGTGGTCCTCTGGTGTCATGGTACGGATGTGCGCGCCGAGCGCTTTCCAAAAAACGGACACCGCCTCCAGAGCCGGGATCAAGGTTTGCTCCGTCGGCGTGAGCACGGTCCAGCGATCGACGAAGAGATCGGCGTGGGCATGCTCGGCCCCTTTTTTTTCCGAGCCGGCCAGCGGATGCCCGCCGACAAACGCCACGCCGGGAGGAGCGGCGCGGACGATCGCCCGCTTGGTGCTGCCGGCGTCGGTGAAGATCGCGGCCGGCTTGGCATACGGTGCCGCGTCATGGACTTGATCGATGATGCGATCGACCGGCGTGCAGAACACGACGAGATCGGCGGCGCGGACCGCCGTTGCGAGATCGTCGGCCGACTCGGTGATGGCCCCGAGCTTGCAGGCGGCAGCGAGCTTGCCTGGATCGCGGCCAAACCCGATGACACGCCGGGCGACGCCGCGCTTTTGCGCCGCCAAACCGATGGAGCCGCCGATCAGACCGACCCCGACGATGGTAAGAGTGGGAACGAGCATCGCAGAGATTTTATGGAGATTTCGCGCGTCTTCACGAGCACGCAGCGCAAGCAAGTGACGGGCCGTTCACTTGCTTGCGCTGCGTGCTCGTATTACGGTTTCTCGGTTTCCGATTTCCAGCGGCGCCAGCGGTCCAGGCCCATGCTGGCCAGGCCGAGCACGACAAGTAACGCTACCTCGGCGAGCACCCATTTCCAGCCGTCGTTGCGCAGCGCATCGCGAAACGGCGACGGCGGCGGCATCTGCCCGGCGTCCATCGCCTTCTGCTCGATCACCGGGATCACCGCGTACGCCAGCACCGTCACGATGAAGATCAGCCCGACGATCAGCAGCAGCAAATAGAACGGATTGCGCGGTTCCGACGGCGCGGCCATCACGAAAGCTCCCGGGGTTGGTTGCCGTCATTATATTAGCGGCGAACCATACGCACCCAGCGGCAGTACATCGGCGCCATCTTGTCGTTTTCCGGCGGCACCAGGCGCACTTCGCTTTGCGTGATCGCCCAGCCCGCGGTCGGTTCGGCAGGCCCCGGCGGCTGATTGCTGCACTGAATGCGCCAATAGGATGCCGTCGATTCGTCGATCCGGTCCGGCTGCCAGCGCAGTTCGAGTGATTGGGTTCGCAGATACCAGAGGAACTCCGCGAGCAGGTCCTCGTCACGCGGATGCTCGATCACGATCGGCTCCCCTGGTGCGACTTGCTTGCCGATGTCATGGGCGAGCTGGCGAACCTCGCGATCGTGCACCGTCTTGAACGGCGTGCGCAGATCGCGAACGACGCCCAGGACTCCGAGGCCCAGGAGGATGGCGTGCAAGCTCAGGTGGAGGCGCGCTCGCGCTACGGGATTCGCGATCCAGTCGAGCGTCTGGGCGATGCCGTGCGCCATCAGGATGCAGATGAACGGGGCCAGGTGCAGCGTGATGCGCGCGCTGTCGCCGAACGGGTACTTGTTGAGAATCGCCGCAATCAGGTTCAAGCCAAAGGGAAGCCAGCATAACGCCAGGAGCGATCGTCGGCCGCTGCGCCAGAGCGACCACGAACCGATGAGCACCCACACGAAGGTCGCGATGCTACCGCCGTTCTTGGCGCCCATGGGATAGGCGAGCATGTTGCCGGTGAAGACCTTTAGCAGCCAGATCGGCCAGAGCACGAAATTGTCAGGCGGGAAGGCATCCTTCCAGTAGTTGCGCAAGAATTCGCGAACGCGCTGTGCCTCCTCCGGGTCCGCTTGCTGATGTCCGATCAGGCCGTAGTGAACGAGAAATGAGCCAAGCAGCACGATATTAAAGGCGACATACCAACCGCGCTTCGACCACGCAGCCTCACGCATGCGCGGCAACAACACGAGGCTGACGGCGCCGGCGACAAACACCGACGGATACGATGAGAACACCGCGATCGGCGCCACGCAGGTCAGCGCAATCAGCCAGCGCGATTGCCGATCGCGCAGGTAGGCGAGCGTCAACGACGCAAAAGCCACCGAGTAGAACAAATCAAACGCGTATGGCTTGACCTCGCACGCATGCCGGATCGGATAGTACGCCACGACGAGAATGCAGATCGCGAATCCCGCGACGGCCGGCGCGAAATGCGTGCGGCAGGTGTGCCAGTAGATGGCGAACGCGCCGAGCCCGGCCACGAACGGGAACAGGTGCACCGACCACTCGGCCGGCCCGAACAACAGCAGCGCCGATTTTTCGAGCCAAAGAAATAGCAGCGGCGCGACCTGGGCGTAACGAAGGTGCTCCGTAAGTCCGAGATAGTCACGATCGAGGATGTTGAGCAGCAGCATCGCCTCGTCGCCCCAGATGGGGAACTGCTCGAAATAGCGGACGAACCGCCAGGCCAGGCCGACGGCGATGGTCGCGACGATCGTCCACCGAACCCAGTGCGGCCCGATCGGCGCGGAGTCAGATCGTTGGGTTGCAGGCGCGGTTTCCGTGAGAGTGGCGTCCATGCCGGTGCTGCTCCGAGATACGATGATCTACCGCGTATACTCAAATCTGCCCATCTTCACAAGATCAATCGGCGCCGATGCAGTAGAGATACCGCTCGCCGCGCAGATACAGGCGGCGTCCATCCGTGATTGGCGGGGCGTAACCGATGATCTCCTGCCCCGGCAATGGCCACGGACGATCGAGCACCGTGCCGATGTGGTTCTTCGCGATCACCTCGTAGTTCGCGCCCGGTTTCAGCAAAAGCGCCGTCCCCTGATTGTTCTGCACCATGATGTGCTCACCCAACAAAGCCGGACTGGCGGCCACCGACACCGCGTTGTAATGGAAGAACCCGCCCATCGCGGTGTCTTGCTGATAGTGCATCTTCTTCGTCTTGAGATCGAACGCGAAGGCGTTGCGCCAGATGTCGATCGAGTAAACGGCATCGTTGACGATCAAAGGCCCGCCCGCCGTCCAGCGATCGATCCAGCCGCCATTCGGCTTTCGACTCACCTTGTCCGGCAAGCTGAAGTTCTCGACCTTCGGCTGCCAGTCGTCGCCCGTGCAAGCGCTGCAATCGATCTTGCTCAGATTGGTGACGCCGTATTTCAGAGCGTAAATGATATTACCTAGCACAACCGGCGGCGCCCACCCGGTGTCGCCCGAGCCCTCGTCGCGGCCGCGCAGCCAGAGGATGTGACCGTCCTTGGCACGAACGATGTGCCCGCGCTGGGTGACGACGACCGGCGTGTCGGCCAGCTTCGCCGGAACGACGGCGGCGACGTTGTGGGCGATCTTCTTCTGCTGCCAGACGACCGTGCCCGTCCTGGCGTCGAGGCCAATCAGGCGGTTCATGAACACGATCAGCTTGCCATCCACGAGCGCCGGCGACGACGCATACCCCGGCTCGCCCGGCAGCCGCGTGATCCATTGCCGTTTGCCGGCGAGATCGAAGCACGCGGCCACGCCCATGCCGCTCCAGACGTAGACGAACTTCCCGTCCGAGACTGGCGTCGGCACCGTGAAGCCCACAATCCCGAAGTGCGACTCGTAATGGCCATCGAGCGTGAGCGTGAAGCGCTTGGCGTCAATCATCTGCAGGGCGTCCTTGATCTGCTTGCGCCACGCGAATCGCTTCTCGTAATCGGTTTCCTTGCGAAGTTTCGCGATCAGCGGATCGACCATTTCGGCATAAGCGGGCGTCAGGGCGCGCTCATCCAAACCGAGCGCCTCGTAAAGGTTGACATACGCCGACCATTGCACCTTGCCCGACTTGCGGTCGATGCACAGCAGCTCGTCCGGCTCGGCCATCAGGAAGATGCGCTCACCCACGAGGATCGGCGTCGAACTCGATCGGCCCGGCAACTCCGTCATCCAGGCGATGTTTTTCTGGTCATAGCCGACCTTCGGCAGGTCCATCAAGCGCATGATGAATTGCTGCTGCTTGAATCCTTCCTTGTTCGCCGTGCTGACCTTGACCAGCAGCCGATTCCATCCCTTCTTCAGGTGAAGCTCGAAGCGCGGCGACGACGTTCGGCTGTTGGCGAGTTCAAGGCGGCTGAGGTTCGGATACGTGGACAGAATTTCTTGACGCTGCGGTTCGCGATAGACGACCTTGCCATTCAGCCAGACCTTCATGCCGAAAGTGTGCTCGACGATCGCGCGGAGCGTGCCGTCTTCGGGCACGTGAAGATAGGCATGGGCATAGGAGACCTGATTGATCTTGAAGCTGCCGGTCGCCTTGGCGAGATCGACGAACGGCAACAGCGCGGTGCCGAAGACGTCGGGATCGTCGAACGGCGCCGTTAGCTTCTCCCAGGCGGGCGTCGGTTCGACTGAAATTTCGTCGAAGGGGGCCTCATCGAAATCCTTGATCGAATCTCTCAACGCGACTGGTCCCCGCACGCGCCACTGCGGGATCAGGCCCATCGACAAGGCGGCTGCCGTTTTCTCATCGCCCGACGTGGGACGATCGGCCTGCGTGCGCACCTTGGCCTGCACCCCTTTGGGAGTGCGATGCCAGTGGATCGGCGTCTTGGCGTCGGGCCAGAGTCCCGTCCAATTGCCGCGCCAGCCGACGGTGTCGTTGGCGGTTGTGAAACCAGCCGTACATATCATCAGCCAGAATGTGAGATTAGCGCGCATGAAGGATTCCGTTTCCATCCGATGAAAGTTAATTGTTGGGGTTGGAAAGAAGCTTTGCAGCGCAAATGACCACAAGTGGGCAATTGTCGTGGATGCCAAACGTCACGACAGGACGGTCGATGACGCCTTGGGAGACAATCATTTGAACTGCGGGCAAGCGGGAGAGGGATTCGCCGAATTCGTGTGGTGATTTTCGCAATCACTCGTAAATTTGGGGGTTCATGGCGATTTCCGGTCATGCATCTGCTGAGCTTGCTCGAGTTCCTTCAGGAAATCCTCCATCGGCGTTTCCTCTTCGATCTCGGTGAACTTTTGCAGGTCATCAACCGTGAACGCCGCGCGCGCGAGCGCATAGGCTTCCTTCAATTGTTCGGGCGTCAGCTCGCCCAATGGGATTCCATGTTTCTTCGGGTCATAGTCTTCGATGCGAATGATCTCCATCGCGCCTCCTTATCGATTTATTCTACTTCCTCGATCGCAGGATTCGCAAGTGCATTTCTTGTTCGGCTGCGCGGAAAATCGTTGCAACCGATGTCGCGTTCCGGCACAATGCTATGCCTGGTTCCCTCCATGCTTTGCGAGAGATCATCATGCACCGCCATATCCTTTCCGCCATGCTCGGCTTTTGCGTCGCCAGCGGCGCCCACGCCCAAGGTGACGCCGACATCTACCGCTACCAGCTCATCAGTTCCGCCAAGAACCTCAAGCGGCCCGATCTCGAAATCCATCGCAACGACGTCACCCCCGATTGCGACACTCCCTGGTCGGTCGCGATCGAGACGCTGCACGGCGGCAAGCAGGAAGGCGTCCGCCTCATCACCCTCGACAATGGCAAGATGCAGATCGTCATCGTTCCCACGCGCGGCATGGGCATCCTCAACGTCACCATGGGCGATCTCAAGCTCGGCTGGAAGTCGCCCGTCACCGAAGTCGTTCATCCCAAGCACATCAACCTCAACCTGCGCGGCGGGCTCGGCTGGCTCGAAGGTTTTAACGAATGGCTCGCCCGCTGCGGACTCGAAAACACCGGCCAGGCAGGCCAGGACGAGATCATCAACAACGTCGGCGACAAACAAACCGTCGATCTCACCCTCCACGGCAAGATCGCCAACATACCCGCCTCCGACGTAGAGGTCATCGTGCAGACTGTTGCTCCCTATCGCATCACCATTCGCGGCATCGTCCACGAGAAGATGCTGTTCGGCCCCAAGCTCGAGCTGATCACCGAGGTCTCGACCGAACCCGGCTCGAACAAGTTTCGCATCCAGGACACCGTGACCAACAAGGGCTCGCAGCCGCAGGAATATCAGGTGCTCTACCATTACAACTTCGGCAAACCGCTGCTGGGCGAAGGGGCGAAGTTGCACGTGCCGGTGAAGCGTGTCACGCCCTACAACGCCAATGCGGCTCGCGATGTGAAAACATGGAACACCTTCGCAGGGCCGAAATCGGGCTATGTCGAGCAAGTGTATCTGATGCGTCCATTGGAGGACGACGACGGCAACGTTCGCGTGCTCCTGCACGATGCCAAGGCGCGGCGCGGTGTGCTGATGAAGTACGCGAAGAAGGAGTTGCCGTACTTGACACTCTGGAAGAACACCGGCGCCGACGAGGACGGCTACGTCATCGGCATCGAGCCGGGCGTGAGCTTTCCGAATGCTCGCAAAATCGAGCGTGAAGCGGGGAGAGTGCCGAAGCTCGCCGGCGGCAAGAGCCACACCATGCGCATGGACTTCACGCTGCTGGATGCGAAATTCTGGATCGACCAGGCCGCCCGGCAGATCGATGAGATCCAATCGGGCCACGCGGCGACCATCGACGCGGCGCCGCAAAAGTGACGGACTGCCGCTTGCGGCTTAGCGTTCGCAAGGCGCCACGCGAACGCTAAGCCGCAAGCGGCATCACAAAAGCCCGTGTCCGATCAACGCCGCCAGTCCTTGCACGTGCTTGCATCGGCCGTGCGCGAGGAAGCCGAGGCATTCGCACGAGCAGTTCATTGGATCGCCAATGCGGACGTCATAGACCTCGCCCAAACCAAGGCGATGGACGACAAAACCGCGGCCGCCGATCTCGCATGGGACCTCTTTGAACACGTAAAATTGCATAGTTTTTTTCACGGTGATGGCGAAGACGCCGACACCATCCGCGCCGGGACGCCGCACCAGGCGAATGAGGCGCGGTTTGCGTTTGCCGGCATCGGCCACGACGGACCTCATTTCACAGGATGACACATCCACGGGACTGCACTTCATTCCATCAGATCCGCCGGGTTTCGTCAAACGCCGAGCGCGGCACATCTTGGCGTCCGGGGCCAGCGGTCGTAAAATCCCAACGTCGCAATCACGAGACCACCGAGGAGCCCATGCACAAATATCTCACCGAATTCATCGGGACGTTTTTTCTGGTTTTGACCATAGGGCTGGCCATCGCCAAGGCGGGGGCAATGGCGCCGCTGGCGATCGGCGCCTCGCTGATGGTGATGGTCTACATGGGCGGCCATGTCTCAGGGGCGCATTACAACCCTGCCGTCAGCCTTGCGGCCCTGATCCGCGGCGCCCTCAGCGTGCAGGACTTCATCATCTACGTCGTATTCCAGGTCGCCGGCGCCCTCACCGCCAGCATCGCGTCCTACGGCATCTTGGGCCACACCTTTGCTCCGGCCCCCGCCAAGAACACGACCGAAGGCCTTGTCGCGGCGCTAGCCGTGGAAATTCTCTACACGTTCGCGCTGGCCCTGGTCGTGTTGAACGTTGCGACGGCGAAAAAGGCAGCGGGCAATTCGTACTTCGGCCTTGCCATCGGATTCACGGTGGCCGCGGGCGCCTTTGCAGGCGGCAGCATTTCCGGCGGCGCGTTTAACCCGGCGGTCGGCACGGGGCCGACGGTGATCGATGTAGTGCTCGGCCAAGGCAGCCTGAGTTATCTATGGCTCTATCTGGTCGGCCCCTTCACGGGAGGGGCTCTGGCCGCGGGCGTCTTCCTGATGCAAGAAAAAGGCGCCAGCGGGGCCGCATGATTTGTTGTTGACCAACCATTTACGTCAGGCGTATCCTGATCCATAACGGAGGTTTTTTTCATGGCTCGCGAAGTGAAATTCAAAGACAAGATGTTCCCCCTGACGGGCCCGCAGCTCAAGGCCGGCGATGCCGCTCCCGAGTTCGAATGCGTCGGCGCCGGCCTGGCGGCCACGACCCTGGCCTCGACGCCGAAGAAGGCTCGCATGTTCAGCGTGGTGCCGTCCCTCGATACCCCCGTGTGCAGCCAGCAGACTAAGAAGTTCGACGAAGCGATCGGCGGCATGAAGGACCAGGTCGCCTGCTACACCGTCAGCCTCGACCTGCCGTTCGCGCAGGGCCGATTCTGCACGGCCGAGAAGATCGCCAACATGCAGAACCTGTCGGACGTCAAGAACCACTCCTTCGGCAAGAACTACGGCGTGCTCTTCGATGGCCTCGGCTTCCCGCTGTTCTCCCGGGCGATCTTCGTCGTCGACAAGAACAACAAGATCAGCTACTGCGAATACGTCCCCGAGGTCGGTGCTCATCCCAACTACGAAGGCGCCCTGGCGGCCTTGAAGGCGGCGGTATAGGCACTCCAGGTTTAGCCGCAGCGCCGAAGGCGTGCGCGGACTCCGCGCACGCCTTCGGCATGGCGGCTAAACGAGTCTTCGATCAATGGCCACGTTCACCTACGCCCTCGACGATGCCATGCCCGACGCTTGTCGCGGCGGCGTGTTGACGATCGGCAACTTCGATGGCGTCCATCTCGGCCATCAAGCCTTGCTCGCCGAGGCTGCATCTCAGGCTCGGGCGTTGTCCTGTCCGGCGATTGCTGTGACTTTTGATCCGCATCCCTCGCAAATCTTGCGTCCTGACCGGCTGCAGCCGCCACTGTCGACGATGGACGACCGCACGGTATTGCTCATGCAATACGGTGCGACTCACGTATTAATCCTAAAGACGACTGCCGCCTTGCTGCAACTGACTGCCGCGGATTTTTTCGAGCGGATCATCGTCGGGCAACTGAACGCGGCCGCTCTGATCGAAGGGTTCAACTTTCGTTTCGGCAAAGACCGGCAAGGCACGATCGACGTGCTGCGTGCGGCCTGTGCAGGCAAGAAGATTCCGCTGACACTGGCGCCGCCTTGCGAATGGCAAGGGCAGCCGGTATCGAGCAGCCGGGTCCGCACGGCGCTGCTAACAGGAAGCGTCGAAACCGTGCGGACGTTGCTCGGCCGGCGTTATCGCGTCGTCGGCATCGTCGGTACCGGTCAAAAACGCGGCGCTACTCTCGGGTTCCCGACGGCGAACCTCACGGACGTTGCAACACTGCTGCCGGGCGACGGCGTCTATGCGGTGCGCGCGATCGTAGACGACAAGCCGTGGCCCGCCGCCGCCAACGTCGGACCGAATCCAACGTTTGGCGAAAATGCTCGCAAGGTTGAAGTGCACCTCATCGGCTTCGTCGGCGATCTTTACGGCAAGACGGTTGCGGTCGAATTCGTCACGAAGGTTCGCGATACGAAACGATTCGCCAGCGTCCAGGAACTGGTCGCGCAGATTCGTGCAGACGTCGCCGAAGCGCGGACAGCGCTCGCGTCAGAGCCTGAAGCGTAAGCGAAGATCGCCCGGGGATACCCATGACGCGCGATGACCTTGCCGAACAGTACCTGGGCCAGTTGCCGTACACTCCGTACCCCGTGCAGGAGGACGCCCTGCTCGCATGGTTCACGTCGGAGCAAGGCGTCCTCGTGTGCGCTCCGACCGGCACCGGCAAGACGCTTATCGCCCAGGCCGCCCTGTTTGAAGCCCTGCACACCGGCACGACTGCCTATTACACCACGCCGCTCATCGCACTGACCGAGCAGAAATTCCGCGAGATGCAGGCGTCCGCCGTTCGCTGGGGCTTCCGCGAAGACGACGTCGGCCTCGTCACCGGCAATCGCCGCGTCAATCCCGATGCCAGCATCCTCGTCGTCGTCGCCGAGATCCTGCTCAACCGGCTGCTCCATCCGGCCGCGTTTGACTTCACGAAAGTCTCCGCCGTCGTCATGGACGAATTCCATAGCTTCGCCGATCCGGAGCGCGGCATCGTCTGGGAACTCTCACTTTCCCTGCTGCCGGCGCAGGCGCGGCTCTTGCTGCTCTCCGCAACCGTCGGCAACTCGCTCGAATTCCTGCAATGGCTCGAACGCTGCCATCAACGTAAGCTCGAACTGGTCGAGAGCAAGGACCGCAAAATCCCGCTGACCTACGTGTGGGTCGCCGATCAGTTTCTGACCGAGCAAGTCGTGCTGATGACAAAGGGGGACGGCGACGCGCGCAAGGTCCCCGCCCTGCTCTTCTGCTTCAACCGCGACGAGTGCTGGAGCGTTGCCGAGCAGTTGAAGGGTTTGCCGCTCTTGCAGGAATCGCAAAAAGCGGCCCTGCATGCCGAGATCAACAAGCTCGACTGGACGCAAGGCGTCGGCCCGAAGATCAAGCAGATGCTGCACCGTGGCGTCGGCGTCCATCACGCGGGACTGTTGCCGAAGTATCGCCGGGTCGTCGAGGAGCTATTCCATCGCAAGCTGCTGGCCGTCGTCATCTGTACGGAAACGCTCGCCTCCGGCATCAACCTGCCGGCGCGCTCGGTCATTCTGTCGTCGCTCGTCAAGGGCCCGATGGAACGGCAAAAGCTGATCGACGCCAGCACCGCCCAGCAAATCTTCGGACGCGCTGGCCGGCCGCAGTTCGACGATCGCGGCTACGTCTATGCCGTCGCTCACGAGGACGACGTCAAGATTCATCGCTGGAAAGAGAAGAACGACCAGATCCCCGATGACACGCGTGATCCGGGCCTCCTCAAGGCGAAGAAGGACCTCAAACGCAAGAAGCCGACGCGCAGCGACACGCGCACCTACTGGACCGAGAACCAGTTCAAGCAACTGCAGGCCGCCCCGCCCGGCAAGCTCTACAGCAAGGGCCCCCTGCCCTGGCGTTTGCTGGCATATCTGTTGAAGGTCTCGCCAGAGGTGTCGCTGATTCGCACGGTGATTCGCAAACGCCTGATGGACGAGGCCCGCGTCAAGGCCCAGGACGCGCAGCTCGATCGCATGTTGATCACGCTGGCCAACGCGGGTTATGTGACGTTGACTCCGGAACCGCCCAAGGACGTGGAACACCATTCCAATGGTGTTGGCGAAGCTCCAGCGACACGATCGGAATCGCATCCCACGAAAACCGAGCAGATGCTGGCGAAGGCTCTCGGCATCTCAACACAACCGCAAACTGTAGAGCGTTACCAGGTCACGCAAGCGACGCCGACCGAGAAGCTCGATCAACTGCTCGTGTTCCGCAGCGTGCATCCGCTTTATGCCGCGTTTCTCTTGCAGCATCTGGGCATCGCCGATCGCAACGAGCGTTTGCAAATATTCGAGAGCGTGCTGGAGATGCCGCGTTCGGTGTTGCGCTATGTGCGCGTGCCATTCCCCGAGGATCTGCCGCCCGGCCCATTGACGACGACGCGGCTTGACGCCGACCTGATCGCCCGCGGCCTGATGATTGCCAAGCCGACGCCGGAGGAAGGCGAGGAGGACGACGACGGCTGGACTCCCTCCTGGGAGGAACGCGAACAACGAGCGCCGACGCTGGCCGAGAAACTGCGTTTGCTGTTCGATGCGACCTATCCCGAGGTGGCCGACGTGACGACGCAATCGGTCTGGGCCGCCGCCGAACTGCTGCGCTTCGACGGCAACTTCAACAAGTACGTGCAATCGCGCGACCTCGTCAAGCAGGAAGGCATCGTCTTTCGCCACCTCTTGCGGCTGATCTTGATGCTAGGTGAATTCTCGCAGGTGACGCCGGAAGGCATCGACTCGGTCGAATGGCAAGCGGAGCTGCGCGACATCGTCGAGCAGTTGACGGCAAGCTGCCGGGCGATCGATCCGGCGAGCACCGACGAAGCGATGGCCCAGGTGCACGCCGCCGACGTGGTGGAAGGCGAGCACGTGCTGCCGCCTGGGACGTGAGCTAATCTTGCATTTCATCAGTTCGTCCGTTTAATGGACGGCAATTTTTTTGAGCCCGAAGCGCAAGCGAGGGACGCTACCGACTCCCTCGCTTGCGCTTCGGGCTCAGAATAAACCTGGCCTCAAGCTGGTCCAGCACCTCCCGCCAGGGTTTGCCGGCCCCTGAAGTCGCGCGGGCGTCGGCGCGCCGCCTGGCGAGTCCGGCCAGATGCCAATCCGGGATCATGCTGGCGTCCAGCCGTTCTGGGAGGCTGTCCCACAACGTGTCGATCAACTCAAGGCGTTCCTGCGCGCTCAGTTTGTCCAACCCCAATTTTGCGAGGTCCGTCGCCATTGTATTTCTCCGAAAGAAGAGCGTATGCGAACCCATTGTACCGCTTGGAATGATCCGAGCAAATGGCTTGTGATTACTTCAGCCCCTTCGCCATCTCCGCCTTGATCACCTCCAGCGCCTCCGCGCCGACCGAGAGCCGCACCAGGCCGTCGCTGATGCCTTGGCGTTTTTTCTCCGCAGGGCTGACGTAGCGGTGCGAGGTCGTTGCGGGATGGCTGAGCGTGGTCGTGAAATGACCGAGGGACGGGCTGAAGGGGATGCCCGGCGCCGCGTGGATGAAGCGGTTGACGGCGTCGCGGCCGCCTTCCAGCTCGAAGCAGAGCATATGCCCGAAGCCGCCGGACAGGACGCGCGCCGCCAGCGCGTGATCGGGATGATCGGGGCGTGACGGATACCAGACGCGCGATACGCCGCGCTGCTCGCCCAGCCAGTCGGCCAGCGCCGCCGCATTCTGGCACGCAGCCCGCATGCGCAGGTCCAGCGTCGCCAGGCCGCGCTCTGCCAGCCAGCAGTCGAACGGGTTGGACGCCAGGCCCCAGATGCTGGTGGTGCGATTGATCGTCGGCAGCATGTCGGCGTCATTGCCGCACACCACGCCGAGCGTGACATCGCTGTGGCCGGCGATCATCTTGGTCAAGCTTTCCATGACGAAATCGGCGCCCAGTTCCATCGGCCTCATCAGAACCGGTGTGGCAAACGTGTTATCGACGACGAACAGCGCGCCGTGCGCATGCGCCATCTTCGCGAGTGCCCCGATATCGACGACGCGCACCAGCGGGTTCGACATCGTCTCGACAAAGAGCAAGCGTGGCTTCTTCTGGAGCGCCGCCTCCACCGCAGACAGGTCATTGCAATCGACGTACTCCGTCGCCACATCGAATCGGCCCAACTCCTCGGTGAAGAGCTGCACGGTGCGGCCGTAGAGCCGGTTGCTGGCGAGAACGCGTTGCCCTTTTTGCAGAGTGGCGAGCACGATCGCGCTGATGGCGGCCATACCCGAGCCGGTGACGACGCCCCATGCAGCCGACTCGGCCTGCGCAAGCTGGGAGGCGAGTCGCCGGGCGTTGGGATGAGCGTCGCGGGCATAGATGTAGCCCGGCTCACCGGCGTTCATGATGGCATCGAGCGCGTCGAGATCGGGGATCGAGTAGACCGAGGATTGATAGATGGGAGCGACGAGAGGATCGGTTTTGCCGAGATTCGCGTGTGACATGAAAATAGCCTCCACGTTTCGCCGCAACGCCGAAGGCGTGCGCGGGAACCCGCGCACGCCTTCGGCGTTGCGGCGAAACGATTACTTGCTATTTTCGCTCAGCACCTTCTGGACGGCAAGCCACATCTCGGCGTGCTGGCCTTCGCCGGTGATGCGCAGGCCGAGCTGACCGGCGCGAAGGCGGGCGGCGCCGTCCTCGTGAAACTCGCCGTAGCGCATGTAGAGGTACCACATCGCGCCGGCGAGCGAGCCGTCGTCGTCATAGATGTAGATGCCGGCGGTCGCGCCGTCGCGGACCAGCTTGATGAACTCGTCGGCCTTCTCCTTCGACAGCGTTTGCGGCGTGACCTCGAAGGCGATGTACCGCATGCTGCGACTCTCGACTTGCTTGCGGTCGGCCGAGTCGTCGGCGCCGAACTGACGGAGCTGCACCACCGTCTGGACGTCCTTTTTCTTGAGCCAATCGAGCCCATCCGACGAAGGACGCAATCCGCTGTACACGTTTTTCTGAGCGACGGCGAACTGGGCGATTGGCGGGAAGGCCGTGTCGGCGTTCGGCTTCTCGTCGTCCTTTTCCGGCGCATAGAGCTGAACGCCCGGCTTCGTTTCACGCAGCGGCTCCGGCTCGCGCGTATCGCCCGGCTTCCATGGCGTATCGACGCGCTCCGACTTGTGCGTGGGCGGCAACGTGCCCGGCGGCAGAGTGCCCGGCGGCAGCGGCGCGATGGCCCCCGACTGCTGGACCGGCAGCGGCGGTGGGAAATATTGCGGCGGTGGCGGCGATACCAACACCGGCGAAGGCTGTTTGCGTGCAAAAAGCGGATGCTTGTAGCACGGCGTTTGACAGCCGACGTTGACCGATAACAGACCTGCCAAAAGGAATAACCAGAATGCTCGTCTCATGGCGCACATCTCCAACCGGGGAACATCCCTCTTCTCGATTGTAGTTTGCCGATAATGCCGGCCGCCACGAAGTTCGAATGATTCCGACGTGATTGTTGGACGTGAAAGTCAATCTTTAACGATTGCAACGACTGTGCAGTCCGCGTCACCTTTGCCCGGCTTGCTGCTCTGCCAGGACTGCCCACTCGGTCAACTTCGCCGCCGTCGCGATGTTGCTGCGCTCGAAGCATTCCGCAACGATGCTGTTGGTCGTCGTCAGCAGCGTGATGAGCAAATCCATCGGCGTGACGGCGCTGCGGCGATGGTCGCGGGCCCGGGCATAAGCCTCGCGCATCAGCCGGATGACGTTGTCGGAAAGGAACTCGCGGTTGAGCAAGAGGAGCGCTTCGCAATCGCCTTCTTCCTGGTGGAACAGTTCTTGAAACTGGCTCAGCAATCGATTGAGATCGGCGCCGAGCCGCTCGCCCCAGGTGCGGATGCTCGGATCGGGACAGGCGAGCAAACCCATGAAGATGTGTGGGCTGCGAACGCTGTCCCAGCGGGTGTCGCGCGCGAGCTTGAGTGCCTCTTGCAAGACTTTTTGGGCCGGCTCGGTGATGCAATCCGTGCAAAGATGTCCGCCGGGCTGGAAGATGTCTTCCCTGGCCGGCTCCGGGCTTGCCATGATCAAGTCCTCAACATCGACGTTTCCTACGTCGCATACGCAAGACAACAACCTTCATCATAGACCCGTTCGTCCCGCTTGACAACCGTTCGCCATGGCCTGACGACATTCGTGTGACCGCGCTCTGTCTCGCTTTGGCTTCACGCGCCGACCGACTGCTGCACCCAGGTGTAGATCAGTTGCGCCACCTGCTCGGGCGAATTCGCGGCGGTGTTCACGGCGAAATCGTGGCATTCCTCGTAGAGCGGCGCCCGCAACTTCAGCAATTCCTCGATCTCGGCGAGGCCGCCCTGGGCGAGATCGGGACGCTTCTCGGTGCTGGACAAATCTTGCTGCACGCGCTGCCACAAGACGTCGGCGGGAGCTTGGAGCCAGACGACGATGCCGCGTTTGAGCAAGGCGCGGTTGTCCTCGCGCAGGATGACGCCGCCGCCGGTCGCGATGACGTGGTCTTCGTACTCGCTCAGCTCCTGCAGCAGCTTGGCTTCTTTCTCGCGGAACCCCTTTTCGACTTCCTCGGCAAAGATTTGCTTGATCGTCTTGCCGTGCTTGGCTTGCAAGAACTCGTCGGCATCGAGCCAGGACCAGCCCAGCTTGTCGGCGAGCAGACGCGCGGTGCTGGTCTTGCCGGTGCCGCGATAGCCGATGAGATAGACGAGCGGACTCGGTTTGGGCAGCGGCTTCGGAGCAGAGGCGATCGGCATCTTCGGTCGTTCCAGCGTGGCGGGGCGCAGCGTCGGCGGCTTGGCGCCTTCACGCACGGCACGCACGGGAGAGAGCGCCTCCCGCACCACCTTGGTCATCAGCTCGAGCGGCGCGGGTTGGCCCGTGAACAGCTCGAACTGCAAACCGGCCTGACGCACGAACATGTCGACGCCGGTCAGCACGTGACAGCCGCGCGCTTGCGCTTCGCGGATCAGCATCGTCGTCTCCGGCGTATAGATCGTATCGAAGACCATCAGCCCCGGCTTGAAATAACTGTGATGGATCGGCGACTCATCGAGGTTGGGGTGCATGCCGACCGACGTGCAGTTGATGATGGTATCGCACTCGACGCTGTGACGGGCGTCCCAGTCGATGAATCGACAACCAACCTCCGCGGCCAGCTTTTCGCCTCGTTCCGGGGTGCGATTGGTGATCGTGATCGGCACCTTCTCCCGGGAGAGGCCATGAGCGATGGCCCGCGCAACGCCGCCCGCTCCGACAATGAGCACGCTGCGAGCGTCCAGCTTGGTTGGCTGACCGTCGGCGCCGGCCGGCAGATGGGCACGCAGCGAATCAAGCGCGGCCTGCGCGTCCGTGTTGATCGCCCGGAAATCGGCTTCCGTTGCCAGCAGCGTATTCGCGGCCCCGATCCCGGCGACCATGTCGTCTTTTTCCTGGGCGAGCTTGGCGGCGGCCTCCTTGTGCGGCAAGGTCACGCTGTATCCCGAAACCGGCACCGCGCGAAACGCCTTAAGAAACGTCGCCAGCTCACCGCGCGGCACCCGGAACGGCACGTACACCGCATTGATGCCGAGCTGCGCGAACGACGCATTATGAATCAACGGACTGTGGCTGTGGCCGATCGGATCGCCGATGACGCCGAACACCTTCGTGTCGGCATTGAGACTCTCGATGCGGTAGATCTTTTGCAGCTCCTGAAACGACAGCATCCCTGGCGCGATTTGCCGTTCCTTGTTGAACGCCGCATAGGTGAACGGCATGCCCAGGCGCAGGCCGAGCACGCGGCTGCAGGTGCCAAGGTCGCCCATGCAGAACGCGATCGTCGGCTTGCCGGCATCCTTGATCAGGGAAAGCAGCCGCACGTTGTCCGCAGGCTGTTGTGCCGTCACGACGATCTTGACGATGTCGACGTCCTTGTGGCACATGTCCGCGTGGATCGCTTCGAGGTCGGCGGGCACCTCACGGACGTTGTGATAGCTGACGATGCGTTTGACTTTGCCGAAACGCGGAATCTTGTCGATGATGTCGCTTTCGAGGTCGACGAAATCGAAGCCGGCGACGATGGCCTGGCGGATGAGCATGAAGCGCTGCTCCTCGGTGCCGCTCCAGCGTCCGCCGTCGGCCGGGCGGCGCAGCGTCGCGATCATCGGACAGGGGCGGTTCTCCAGCAGCCGTTTGAAGTCGGGCGGCTTGGCGAGAAAGTCGAGGCGCAGCTCGATCAGCTTGGCGCCCTGCTTGGCCGCCTCCTGGATTTCCGCCTGCATCATCTTGTGCCGCGTGCGGCCGATGACGGCACAGACGATCGGCGTGTCGAAATTGAGCACGTGGGCTTCGCTCGACATGGCGTTTTCTCGGTTTTCGTATTGATTTCGCGTCGGAATCCGGCACACTAACCATCATCATTCTACATCGGGACACACCAGAAAACACGAGGATCACCGCATGTTCAAGTCACTTTCCCTGCTGATTTCCTGCCTGAGCCTGTTGGCGATCGCCAGCACTGATCTTCATGCGGGCGACCTCAAGACCTGATTTGTCGACAAGATC
>JACQFG010000165.1 GCA_016200155.1 Planctomycetota bacterium
CCGGTGAGCATCAGGTACAAGGTGGCCGCCAGCGAATAGACGTCGCTGCGGGCATCGACGGACTTGGCATCCTCGAACTGTTCCGGCGAGGCGAACTGCATGGTGCCCAGGCCGAGGTTGGAGCGCGTCAGCCGGCTCAAGGAGTCGAGGTTCTTGACCAGCCCGAGATCGGCGAGTTTCGGGACGCCCGACGGCGCCAGCAGGATATTGCCCGGCTTGATGTCGCGATGCACGATCTGTTTCTTGTGCAAATACATCAAGACTTCGGCGATCGGCAGCACGATGGCGAGCGCATCGGATTCGCTGAGTCGCCCAATAATTTGCAAGTGCTGCGCCAGACTGGGACCGTCGATGAACTCCATGACCAGGTAGGGAATCTTGGCGTGCTTGCCGGTTTCGATGACCTTCACGAGGTTGGGGTGATCGAGCGGATGGGCGAGGTCGAATTCCAGCTCGAAGCGCCGACTGAGCTGGCGATCGTTGATGACGTGATGCGAGGCGATCTTGAGCGCGACGATCTGGCCGGTGCGGGGATGGCGCGCCTTGAAGACGCTGCTCATGCCGCCCTGGCCGAGTTTCGCCAGCAATTCGAAATCGCCGAAGCGTTGCACACTTCGGCGCGATGACTCATCGGGCATTGCCGCTCCGGCGGGCCAAGCGACCTGGGCCGCTTCCCCTTTCTCATGTCCTGGGCGAAACAAGAGACTCCGCTCCAACCAGCATAGTTCAAATTCGCCTCCCGGTTCAAGGGCAGGTCTCACTTTTTTTCCTGCTTCCGTTCGATCTTCACAAATCGTACGCCCACGGACGTATCTCCGATCGTCACGGTTGGTTCCAGGACGAGCGCCGTTTCGGGAATATCGATGCCGGTCAGCAGCACGGTCCTGGCGTTGGCGGCGATCTTTCGAGAGTGGGAATTGTTGCCGAGGCGGAGATCGAGCATGGCGTCCTTGCTCGCCGGCTTTTGCAGCGTCACCTCGATGTCGTACTTGCCGGCTTTTTCGACGTTGATGAGCCAGTGTTCGCCGTTGCGCATGTCTTGCCGGGTCAGGATCGTCGGGTTTTCCTGCGGCGAGCCGACCGTGATCGTCGGCGGTCTGAACTTCCGCGTGCTTTCGACGTCCTTGAACCAAGTCTCGTATTGCTTCTTGAGTCGGTCGACGACCTCCGCGTTCTTATCGGCAACGTCGTTGATCTCATAAGGATCCTTGGCGATGTCGAACAGCATCAGCTTGGTCTTGTCGAACTTGGATTTCTCGGCGACGCCGTCGGGCTGAACGAGCCGCCACTGCCTGGTGCGAACGGCGAAGGCGCGGTACATCTGGGGGACGTTGCCGCGATGCCACTGAAAGAAGAGCGGCCGATCGGGCCAATCGATGCTCTCGCCGAGCCAGAGGGAGTGCAGGCTGACGCCGTCGATCTTGCGATCGTCGGGCATCTTGCCGCCGCAGATTTCGACGAGAGTGGGCGCGACATCGATGTGGGCAGCGATCGGGTGAACGTCGCGGTCGCCTTTGAAGCCGGCCGGCCAGCGCACGAAGAACGGGACGTGCGTGCCGCCTTCGAACACGGTCCCCTTGCGGCCGCGCATGCCGCTGTTGTAGCGTGGCTGTTGCGGGCCGTTGTCGGTCAGGAAGATGACGATGGTCTCGTCGGCGATGCCCAGCTCCACAAGCCTGGCGAGCAGTCGGCCGATGTTGTCGTCGATGTTCGTGATCATGCCGTAGATCTTGGCAGTGTCGTCGAGGTTTACCTTGCCCTCGATGGGGAAGCCGATCTTCGGGAACGCATCGAGCTTGATCTTGCCCTTGTAGAGATCGTGGTATTTCGCCGGCACCTCGAGCGGGGTGTGCGGGGCGTTGTAGGCGATGTAGCAGAAGAATGGGCCGTCCTTGTTTTTGCTGACGAAGTCAAGGGCGCCGTCGGTGATGATGTCGGAGACGTAGCCGTCCTTCTTGACGGGCTTGCCGTTGTGCTGGAGGATGGGGTTGAAATAACTTTCGCCGCCGGGCGGGTCGGAGGGTTATCCGATGCCGCCGCCCTTGAGGACGAGCGATTCCATGAAACATTGATCGATGGCACGGAGGGGATAGTTGTCGCCGAGATGCCATTTGCCGAAGATGCCGGTGCGATAGCCGATGGCCCGCAGCAGCTCGGCGAGCGTGGTCTCGTCGGCGTGCATCATCGCCCGGCCCTGAAACGTATCGACGACGCCGGTGCGATAGTTGTAGCGCCCGGTCATGAGGCTGGCCCGCGTCGGGGAGCAAACGGGTGAGACGTGGAAGTTCTTCATGCGCACCGCTTGCTTGGCGAACTTGTCGAGGTTCGGCGTCTTAATGATGGGGTTGCCGTGAAAGCCGAGATCGCCGTGGCCTTGATCGTCGGTCATGATGAGAATGACATTGGGCTTTTTCTTCTTGCCCGGCGTCTGGCCAAGAACGAGCGGGGCGCCGGTGAGCATTAGCGCCACGGCAAGACAGGTTCGAGTGAACATGGCGGCTTTTCCCGTAAGATGATCGTGGCATACCATTCCCATGATGTGGATAGGTTACCACACCATCAGAATGGTACGCCACAACTTTTCGGAGGCATTTCATGTTGATCCGTGCCACGTTACTTCTGACGACCGCTTTGTTCACCGGCGACTTCCCGTCGGGCCCGCAAGTCAAGGACAAGCTGCCCGACTTCAAGGCGCACTCTTACGCCGGGCCCGATGCGGGCAAGGAGTTCAAGATTCTCGACAAGACCAAGGGGGGCCCGACGCTGCTCATCTTCATGCACCCGACCGCGGGCGAGAACGGCATCACCCGGCCCGGACTGCAATTCTTGCGTCCCGTCGACAAATACGCCGCGGAGAACAACAAGCTCGCCACGCAGATCGTCTGGGTCACCGGCGACAAGGAAAAGACCGAGGCGTTCCTCAAACGCGCGGAAACCTCGCTGAACTTCCAGTCGCCCGTCAGCATCTGCCTTGACGGCGGCAAGGACGGCCCCGCAACCTACGGCCTCAACGACAAGGTGCAGATCACCGTCCTCGTCTGCAAGGACAACCAGGTCGTCGCCAACTTCGCCCTCGCCGACCCGAGCGGCAACGACTCCCGCAAGGTCATCGCCGCCGTCGCCAAGGTCCTTGGCAAGGATCCGCCCAAGGAAGACAAGAAAGATCCGAAGAAGCGCGGCTAACTCGGAATGATGGTAGGATGGATGTGGAGGGATAGTCATGAAAACAATCGAAACGACTCAAACGGCTGGTGCCGACAAACTTCTCCATCTGACCATTCCGGTTGATGAAGCAAATCGGCCATATCGCATGGTCATCGTGCTTGTGCCTGAGTCGGAACTCCAGACTAATTGCGCCGAAAACGGCTGGCCGGCAGGCTACTTTGGGCGGACCTACGGCTCCATTCAGGACGAGAGTTTCGTTCGGCAACCCCAAGGAGATTATCCCGAGCGTCTGGAGTTGGAATGACGTATCTGCTTGACACGAATGTTTGTGTCACCTACCTTCGTGGCAAGGATGTCGCCCTGATGCAGAAAATTCAGAGCCACAAGGTTGGGGATATTGCCTTGTGCTCCGTCGTCCTGGGTGAATTATGGTTTGGTGCTGCCAAGAGTAACCAACCGCAGACTCATCAAGCGGAGATCATGGCGTTTGTTCAGCCTTACAGCAGCCTGCCATTTGACGACGCCGCTGCTATCGAATTCGGCAACCTCTATGCCCATCTCAAAGCGTTGGGTCAGCCGATTGGCCCATTCGATCTCATGATCGCGGCCACTGCGCTGGCGAACAAGCTTGTCCTGGTCACGCATAACACGAAGGAGTTTAGCCGCGTGCCCGGTCTGACGCTGGAGGATTGGCAAACGCCGTAACAGGACTCTTGAGAGAATTGCGCGATGCCGATGAACCCGATCACCGGCCGACTCCGCCAAGATTCAAGCCGAAGACGCCTCGCACCTGAACCGCCATCGACGGCCGAACGAACCGGAGGTCTTCCCACTGTACGATCAGCGCGACGTGCGCAACACCTTGCAACTGGCGCGCTCCGTTCCCTACGACACGCCTCATCCGGTCGGCAAGAAAATCACCGCGCGATTTGTCGATGCGGGCCATCTCCTCGGCTCCGCGATGGTGCATCTGGAATGCGACGGCGGCCGCAGCATCACCTTCACCGGCGACCTGGGCCGTAAGGACATGCCGATCCTGCGCGACCCGCAGCCGATCCCGCCGGCCGATCTGCTGATCAGCGAAAGCACCTACGGCGGGCGCAACCATCCCGGCGTGGAAATGCTGGCGGCCGACCTCGCCGACGTCGTCAAGCGGACCATCGCACGCGCCGGCAAGATCCTGATCCCCGCGTTCAGCCTCGGGCGCACGCAGACCATCGTCTTCTTCCTGCACCAGCTCATCGACTCCGGCAAACTGCCGCGCCTGCCGATCTTCGTGGACAGTCCGCTCTCCGCGGCCGCGACCGAGGTCTTTCGCTTGCACCCGGAATGCTTCGATGACGAGACGTCCGAATTGCTGTTCAAGGACCAGGACCTGTTTGGCGAAAAGCTGGTCCGCTACACGCGCAGCGTCGACGAAAGCAAAGCGATCAACAACACCAGCGGGTCGTGCGTCATCATCGCGTCAAGCGGCATGTGCGAATCGGGCCGCATCTTGCATCACCTGAAGCACAACATCGGCGACCCGCGCAACACCGTTCTCATCATCGGCTTTCAAGCGCCGGACACGCTCGGCCGCCGACTCGTGGAAAAGCGGCCCGAAGTTCGCATTCTCGGCGGGACCTACAAGCTCCAGGCGGAGGTCGCCGTCCTGAACGGTTTCTCCGGACACGCCGGCCGCGACGACCTGCTCGCCATGCTGACGCCGCTCGCCGATCCGCAGCGAAAGGTACGGCTCGTTCACGGCGATCCCGATCAAGCCGCGGCCCTGCTTGCAACGCTGAAGGAGCGCGGCTTCGTCGATATCGCCTACCCCGACCGCGGCGAGAGCGTGACGCTGTCAGAGCCTGAAACGTGAGCGGAGGATGCACCGTTCTTCGCTTACGCTTCAGGCTCTGATGGTCACGAACTCCATACTGCATACAGCGTCATCGCCTGGTAATCGCGCACGAAGCCGGCCTGCTCCAACAAGTCGCGGCCGACCGTGGCGGTCACGGGCTCCTCGTTCCATGTCTCCACCGTGAGCCTGTGACGCACGTCGCGGGTCGGCGTCAGCTTCAGCAGCTCCGGCAATCGCGCGGTCGCCTGCGTCAACTCCTCGCGCATCGCCTGCGGCGGCGCTGTCAACCGCTTCCCATACTGCTCGATCAGCAACAGTGGCCGGCCCGCTTTCACCACGAGCCAGTTGCCCGAACGCCGTGCGAAGGTGCGCGGCTGATCAGATAGAAACGGCACATCGAGCGCGGCGCCGCTGCCGTACAAGTTCGCCGGATCGAGGCTGTGCAGGAGCAAAGCGGGCGCCTGCACGCTGCTGGGCAAGGCGAGGTCGTGCAGTTGCTTCGCTGCTTCGGGCAGCGCGAATTGTGCACCCGATAGGCCTTCGACAAAGTAGCCGCGGCGAAC
The DNA here is from genome assembly GCA_016200155.1 of Planctomycetota bacterium. Taxonomy (GTDB): domain Bacteria; phylum Planctomycetota; class Planctomycetia; order Gemmatales; family Gemmataceae; genus SIAQ01. The sequence goes on from JACQFG010000165.1 coordinate 5,569, forward strand.
GTCGCCGCTGAGTTCCATACGACTGAGGATTTCGTACAGGATGCGCCAGGGTACCGACGTGCCGCTCATCACGGCCAGTTCGCGCGTGACGATGCCAAAGCGTTCGAGCAAGAGCCGGGCCTGAAAAATCGCGGCGGCCTCGGGATCAGGCTGCCCCCAGGCCAGCAGCGACCAGCGTCCCTCGGGCCAGTCCTGCTCACGATGCCGGCGGGTGTCGCGCAGGAATGCCCGCAACTCGCCGCGCGAGCGCATCGGCGGCGCCTCATCGCCGGGCGGCTCCCCCTTGCGAAGCACCTCGAAGCGATCGTTGGTCGCCAATCCCAATGACAGGAGCGACCAGAGCGACCGGCGCACGGCGGCGACCGGCAGATTCGACGCCGTGGCCAGTTCCGCCGTGAACGAGGCCCCGCGATTGCGCAAAACGTCCAGCAGCGCCGAATCGACGGCTCCGAGTCCGCTGGCTTCGACAATCGGTGGCTGCAGATGTCCCAGCGATTCGCGTTCCACAAACGCGACCGACCCGACGCCGTCCTCCCCGTCACGCCGACAGTGCCAGGTCCATCGGCCGGCTGCGACGAGTTCATCCAGATGCCGCGGCTGATATCCCCGGCAACGCAGCGGCAGAACGGCTTGCTCCCAAAGCTCCACGGGAAGGGAAACGTTCTGTAATTGCCGCATCACTTCCTGCAACCCAGTGGCTTCGGTAAGCTGCGTCGTCGGGTGTACGTGTTGCCAGTGCAGCAGAAAATCGACGTACTGAGCTGCCGGACAGGTCATGACTTCGCGTCGAAGAATGGACAGGGTGCCGCGCTGCATCTGCTCGAAGTTTGCCGGCGCCGACCACTGCAGCGGCGCCGCCGCGGACGCGACGACCTGGACGAGGCGGCCGGACCGCGTCCATTCCTCGATTTGTCGCTGCGCCCAGGTTCGCTCGAACGGATACCGCTGCAGCACATCCTCCAGGCCGACGAGAGCGTGCGTATCGAGAAAGCGATGCAGGATCACGGCGGCCGCCGTCTGCGCCGCTTGACCTTCCCGCGCATCGGACGCGAAGGCCATGCGATAACGCTCCGCATCTTCGGCGAGGATCCAGCGTTCGCTGCCATGGATCGGCATCGGCGCGACTACGCCTTCCTGTTGCAATTCGAGCAGAAACGCACGCACGGCAGACTCGCACTCATCGGGTGCGACATCGCCGAGCCGCCGCAGCCACTCGGCAGCTTCCACCCTGGTGCGTGGCGGCTGACCGATGCCGCGCAGGCGCCGATC
>JACQFG010000169.1 GCA_016200155.1 Planctomycetota bacterium
CGCTAAGCCGCAAGCGGAATTCACTTCCGCAGCATGAACTCCTTGCTATTCACTAACCCCCACAGCACGTCCTCCAGCGCCGTTCGGCGATCGGCCGCTCGCTCGATGCGCATCAACAAAGCCGAGCGTTCGCGATCGTTCGGCTGACGGCATAACGACGCCAGGAACAACTCGTCAACGATCTCCGCGTTCGACTTGCGCGCTTTCATGAGCTTGCCGATGCGGTTGTCCGGCTCGCGCAGCGCACTGTCGACAAGTTTGCCGGCGATCAACTGCAACGCCTGGGCGAGCGTGGTGTTGTCGGACCGTTCACAACTGCAACTGAGGAGCCGCTCGGGTTTGCCGAACTGGCGCAGGAACTTCGTGCCGGGTTCGCTGGCGGCCTTGCGTTGCAAACCGGGCAAGCTCGGCAACTGGCCGGCGCGCGTGCCGGCGGGATAGCCGTCGAACGTTGCAGGAACGCCGGTCGCCTGGCTGATCGCGTCGAGCAGTGCCTCCGCGGATAAGGATCGAATGATCGTGTGCGAGAAGTTCGTCTCGTCGTCAATGTTGGTCGCGTTCGGAATCGCCGAGAGCTGGTAGGTGCGCGACAGCATGATCGTCTTGATCAGGTGTTTCTGGTCGAACCTGTGCTCGGCGAAATCGCTGGCCAGCGCGTCGAGCAGCGGGGCGTTGACCGGCGGGTTCGACTGGCGGAAGTCGTCTTCCGGATCGACGATGCCTCGGCCCATCAGTTGATACCAGATACGATTGGCCTGTGTCCGCGCGAAGTACGGGTTCTTCGCGTCGGCGACCCAGTCGGCCAGCTTGAACAACCGATCGTCCTTGTCGCCGAGCTTCAGCACGTCGCCGCCAAGATACTTCGGCTGGAGCACACTGCCGGAGACGGGATGCTTGACCTCGCTCTTGTCGTCCATGAAGACGAGCTGCTCGCCGATGAACTCGTGGCTATCGAGCTTGTCCTTGCGCTTGTTCTCGATGATCTTGTACTGCACGCGCGGAAAGAACGCTGCGAGCTGATGATAATCGTTCTGCGTGAGCTGGTTGTACGGATGGTTGTGGCACTTGGCGCACTGCATGCGGATGCCGAGAAAGACCTGGGCAAACGCCTCGGCGCGAATCTGCGGCTCGCGCAGTGCGCGGTAATAGTTGGAAGCCGGGTCCTTGTAGGTGCTGCCGCGGCTGGCGATGAGAGCGCGGGCGAACTCGTTGAGCGGCTTGTTGTCGGCGACGCTCTGGCGGATCCAGCCGTGAAAAACCTTGACGCCGGTTTTGTCGAGCTGCTTTTCCTCGACCTTGAGCAGGTCGGCCCACTTGAGCGCCCAGTTATCGGCGAACTCGGGCCGCTTCATCAACGCGTCGATCACCTTGGCTCGCTTGTCGGCGGCCTGGTCCGCGCGAAACTTGCGGATCTCGTCAGGCGTCGGCAACAGGCCGATCAGATCAAGGTGTGCACGGCGCAGGAAGTCGCCGTCGCTGCAAACGTTCGACGGATTGACGCGCAGCTTTTCGAGCCGGGCGAAGACGTGCGTGTCGATGTAGTTGTGCGCGGCCGGCTTCTTCCAGACGAAACCCTTGCGCTCGGGAACGAATGCCAGCAGCGCCGTCGCTTGCCGATCAAGATACCTTACGACGATGGTGGTCTCGCCGGGCTCGGTGCTCCTGACGTGGCCCATCGGCGACACGTCGATCTTGGCGTTCGTCGATTCGAAGACGGCGAGCGAGGCGACGTCCTTCGTCTTGCCGTCGCTGAAGTTTGCGCGCACTTGCAGTGCGACTTCGTTCTTCGGCTGCAGGATGTACGCCTCGGTCGACGTCACGGTCAGGCCGGTCAACGTCGGCGTGCCGGGCGGATCGAGCGAAGCCCCGGCGGCGATCCAGCCGCGCAGGATGCGGTATTCGTCGCTCGTGACGGCAAAGCGCGGGCCGCCTTCGTGCGCGATCTGGCCGGTCGCCTTGAGCAGGATCAAGCTCGCATCGGGGTTCTGGATGTTGACACGCCGGCCAGCCGAGGCGCGGGTCAAGGCGTCGCGATCGAAGTCGAGGTCCTGACTGCGCAGTGAAAGTTTGAACCCGCCGCGGCCGTTGAGATTTCCGTGACAGATGCCCTGATTGCAGCCGGCGCGCGACAGGACGGCCATCACGTCATTGCGAAAGCTGATCGGCTCCTGCGCCGGCGCCGGCGCTGCGACGAGGAATCCGAACAACGCCCAGAGATAACGACAAGATTTCATGAAACCACATCAATCCAGCAGGTAGGTTGAACGATAGCATACCACGAATCGGCGAAAACGCCACTCGGAATCCAATCGGAACGTTGGGCCTTTGCGCCTCGGCGTGAGCTTTGCTAGAATGCCACGGAGGACTCACGACCATGACGCACTACGACGATCAGCATTACGACGACATCCACATCGGCGACTTTACGGAAGTCGACGCGCCGATGCCGCATTCGATCCTCGGCATCGTATCGCTGGCAATCGCCGCCGTGATGCTGGTCGCGTTCGCCGTCCTGTTCGGGTTGCGCGTGGCGGCTGCGGGTCCGGACAATGTGCCGCTGACGGCAATTTCGGGGCTCGCTTTCATCGCGTGCCTGGTGGTTACATTCGTTGGCTTGATGCTGGGCGTCTGCGCGTTTCTCGTGCCGGACCGCCGCCTCGTATTTCCGGTCCTGGGCGTCGTGTGCAACGCAACGCTATTTGTCGGCGTGATCATTCTGCTATGCTTCGGGGCCGCACTCGGCGGGAGGGGTTAGCTCTCGAGGGAGCGGACCAGCGTCTCCACCGCGCTGGCCGTGGAGACCTCGCCGCGCTGCCAGGCTTCGACGAGCTTGCGCAATTCCGCATCCTGCTGACGATTTTCGAAACGCTGCCGCAGCGTATCGACCGCCATCTGAAAGAGCAGCAGCGCCGCCGAGGCTGGCCGCCGCCGTAAGGGCAGCGCTTCGATCGCTTGCCACAACTCCGCGTGTCCCTGGTTGGCTTTCGTGCTGACGCGCAACACCGGCACGCTGCGGCCCATCGACAGGTCGAGCGCAGCCCGCACCTGGGCGGCGGTTTGTTCCGCGGTCGGCATGTCGGATTTGTGCACGACGATCACGTCGGCGCATTCGAGGATCCCGGCTTTCTCCCATTGCACATCGTCGCCGCTCTCGGGCTGCAGCATCAACACCACGACGTCGGCGAGGTTGCGGACTTCCACGTCCCCCTGGCCGGCGCCGACGGTTTCGAGAAAGATCGCGTCGAAGCCGAACGTTTCCAGGAGGCGGATCATGACGTCGAGATGATCGGCGATGGCGCCGTGTCCGGTCTGGGCGGCAAGGCTGCGGATGAAGACGCCGTCGTCGGTGGAGCTGCCCATGCGGAAGCGATCGCCGAGCAAGGCGCCGCCGGAGAGCGGGCTTTGCGGATCGCAGGCGAGCACGGCGACCTTGCGGCCCAGGTTGCGGACGAGGTTGATCAGCTTGCCGATGAGCGTACTCTTGCCGACGCCGCCGCTGCCGGTGAAGGCGACGACGCGCGATGGACTCCGGCCCCTAACGGGGCTCGGCTCGCAGGGGATGGCGAGCGCGGATTGAATGTCCGCGAGTTGTTCGCCGCGCGCCGTGATGCTGAGGAGGCGCGCCAGGGCATTGCGGTCGCCGTGCCGCAGGCGTTCGAGCAGGCCGGCGATCATGGCTTGTGCTCCCGCGGCGTCTTGAGGAAGGCGACGATGTCGTCGAGGGAAGTGCCGGGGCCGAATATCTTGGCGACGCCCATAGCGGTCAGCTTGGGAATGTCGGCTTCGGGAATGATGCCGCCGACGATGACGCCGACGTTGGCGAGGTCGGCTTGCTTGAGAATATCGAGAACGCGGGGCACCAGCGTCATGTGGGCGCCGGAGAGGAGGCTCAGTCCGAGCCAGTCGGCGTCCTCATCGGCAACGGTGCGGACGACGGCTTCAGGGGTCTGCCACAGGCCGGCGTAGATGACGTGCATGCCGGCGTCGCGCAGGGCCCGCGCCACGACCTTGATGCCGCGATCATGGCCGTCCAGCCCGACCTTGGCGAGCACGATGCGAATGGGTTGGTCCATGGATATAGCCCGCCATTTATGGCGGACCCGCACCCGCCGTAAACGGCGGGCTATATCATTTCGTGCCTTTGAGTTTCTCGAGTTTCTTCTCGACCGCCGCCTTCAGGGCCTGATCGCGCCGGCTTTCGGTCACCGCCTTGAGGCCCTGCTCGTAGGTTCGGATAGCGGCCTCGCGCTCGCCCAGGGCGATATAGACGTCGCCCAGGTGATCATAGATTTCAATGTGCTGGGCGCTCTTGTCGGTGAGCGCCTTGATCAACCAGTCCTTCGCTTCCTGGTTCTTCTTTTGCTTGAACAGCACCCAGCCAAGGCTGTCGAGATACGCGCCGGGGTCGTGATCGGTCTTCGGGTCAAACTTCTTCGACTTCTTGCGGCGTTCGCGATCGAGGTCGATCGCCTTGCGGATCAGCTTCTCGGCCTCGTCGAGTTTCATTTCGTTGTCGGCCAGGATGTAGCCGAGATCGTTGGCGTAGACCGCGTTGTCGGAGTACTGCTTGACGAGCGTCTCGAGATGGCCGATGGCGCGATCGATCTGCTTCAGCTCGATGTAGAAGTTGCTGACCTCGTAGCGAAACTGCTCGATGAAGGCTTCGCGCCGTTCACGGTCGAAGCGGCGCGTGTCCTTGGCGACCTGTTTCATGACGTCTTCATAGACGGCAGCGGCCTCGGCCATCTTGCCCGCTTCCTTGTAGACCCAGCCTTTCAGGTGCAGATCGATCCAGTCGTTGTCATTGCGCTTGAGCAAGCCGTCGACCAGCTTGAGGGCCTGATCGTACTTGCCCTGCTTGGCCGTGGCCTTGACGTAGATTTCGAAGACCTGGCCGCGCAGGCGCTCGGTGAGGTGGAACCCGTCTGATTTCTCGCCGAAGCCGACGCCGCCGAAGGGGGTGGCGATCGTGGGAATGACGACGCGCTCCTTGCCGTCCTCGGTATTGAGTTCGAGCAGTTCCTTGCAGATCCGTGTCGCGTCGGTGTACTGCTTGCTCTCGTAATAAAGATCGATCGGCAATCCGTACGCTTGCTTGAGCTTGTTGAAGCTCTGCACCTTGGCGGCCTGATCCATGCAGACGCGGAAATAGACCTCGGACGTCTTCATGTCTTTCTTCTCGGCCGCGATCAGCGCGAGCACGAGTGCGCCGTTGTAGGACAGCGATTTCTTCTTGGCGTCCGGAAGGGCAAAGTCGGCCAGCGCGTGGGCCAGCTTCTTGTCATCGATGAGCGACTTGAGCGCCGCCTGCGTCGCGTCGGCGCCGGTGAGGTTGTTGAGTTCCGCCAGTTTTTTCTTCAAGGCGTCTTCGCCGGCCTGCGCCTGGGTCGCGGCAAATAAACTGACGATCGCAAACAACCCCATCAAGATTCTGCGCATGGCTTGTCTCCGTGGCGTGGCTTCCCATCATGGATTGCGGAGCCCCGTCGCCCACGAGGGGATCCTGAGGGTTATGGTAATCATTTTGAGGATGAGACGCCACGTCAGGTTGACGCGATCATTAAGAAATGCCCAGAATCAAAACGAGCACGCAGCGCAAGCAAGTGTTGCACTTGCTTGCGCTGCGTGCTCATGATCACGGACAGCCGCGCTGCCAGCCCGTCGACGGCGGAACCGGCACGGCGCTCGGCGATGAATAGGCCGGCGTCGGCGCGCACCCCGGCGGACACGCTTGCGGGCACGGCGGACAGTGCGACGCCGGTTGATAATGATGCGGCCGATCGTGGCACCAGTGCTCCCACATTCGACAGCAACCCGTGCTCATCAAAAACCCGAGCGCCATCGCCATGCAGAGAAGTTTTTTCCAGAGCATCGAGCTTCTCCTTGATCCGTGTAACTGCCGTCTGGGAAGGCGTGCGATAGCGGGATTTCATTTTTGCGTCAAGTCCGACTCGCCTGCTGCCGATGATGATGGGTTCGAGCCACGGATTTCCACTTTCCCAGAATCGCGCGGTTCCGATAAGATGTGGAAACTGGCGACTTCGCAGAACGAAAGGCGTCGTCGTGCGTTGAATCCATAGCGGAACAAGCTGGCAGCTTGTCCTACGAGGTGCTCATGAAAACAATTGCGACGGCATCGATTGCCTTGCTGATCACGTGGATCACGCCCGGCGCCTCCCAGGAGTCGGCGGCCGATCCGTTCTATCCGGTCAAGGTCGGCAACGTCTGGACGTACCGCGCGACCGATCTCAAGGCGCCGCAGCCCAAGCCCGATGCGAAGCGGACGATCATCGAGGTCGAACGCGAGGAGAAGTACACGTACAAGGAAGTCGGCGGCGACGGCAAAGATGTCGAGAAGAGCCTGCCCGGGTTCATGCTGAAGCAATCCAACGGCGACAAGGTCCAGCGCGTCCACGTCTATGTGACCCGCGACGGCGTCTACCAGGCGAGCGTCGCCGGCCGATCGATCAGCCCGCCGCTGTTGCTGCTCAAGTCCACGGTAAAATTCTCCGGCGAGACCTGGCCCTGGGATTCAACCAGCGGCACTACTGCGGTCAAGGGAACGTGCACGATCCGTTCCGAGAACGTTCGTGTTCCCTACAAGAAGGAAGAAATGCCGGCCCGCGTCGTGCTGTTCACCAACGACAAGGCCGGCGACGACCGGCACGAAGTTGAGACCTGGTTCGTGCCGAACGTCGGCATGGTCAAGCAGCGCATCGCGGCAAAGAACCACGCGACGCTGCTGGAGTTGGAGAGTTTCGTCCGGGCGAAATGACCGAACCCTGCGTCCCAGGCTCCGCCTGGGACGCAAATGCCGCCAGGCTCTGCCTCGCCGCACCCCGGATGTTCTCCTGAGTTCAGCGAGGCGGAGCCTCGCGGTAGTGCGGTCCCAGGCAGAGCCTGGGACCGAGGAATTACTGGTGCAGCCACTTCTTGATTCGCGCTGCCTCCTTTGTCCACGCCTCGCTGCAGCGCCGCTGGATGAATACGGCATACATCAGATCGAGCGTTTCCAGCAGGTCGCGCACCTGCGTCACGCGCTCCTCCAGACGAGCGCGTTCCTCGTCCGCCTCGGAAACCGGCAGCTTGGCGGCGCCGATCGCCAGTGTCTCTGCTTGCAGCGTCAGCTCATACTGCGATTCCCGGCGAACCAGCGTCAGGCCCACTTTGCGCGGCAGCTTGCCGGCCTGGATCGCGCGATGCGCCTCGGGCAGCTTGGTCGGGCCGTCGCTGCTGATGCTTTCCCGGCCCGTTTGGCCGCGCGGGCATTCCAGTTGCAAGGTGCGCGCGATCATCACCGCGACCTCGGAATCATCGCTCAGCTTGAGCGTGTCGGACTCCTGCTCGAGGTAATGCCAAAGCCAGAGCAGGAACTCGTTGCCCAGGAAGTCGCGGTTGTTCTCGTCGGGCATCCAGGCGACCTCGCTGACCTGGCCGCCCGGCGCAAAGGCGGTCGGCGTGGCGTCATCGACGAAGCGCGTCTGGTTGGTCAGCTCGGCGAGGTTGAACGCTTGCCTGCCGGCGCCAAGCAATTCGAACTTGCGGTCGAACGTCTGATGAAACAGCGTGACGAGCCGATCGAGCGCGGTGACGGAGGTGGCGCCGAAGAGCATCTCGTTGGAACGCGAGTCCCACAGCACCGGTATCGCTTTGCGCCGCAAGTATCGGCCGTCCTTTGCTTCGGTCTCGAGCCGATCCTTGGCGTATTCGCGCGCCTGGCGTTTTTGTTTGGAGCTTGGGTGTCCGCTCGGGTTGGTCGCGGCGAGCGCTTGCAGTTCGACCTGATAATACGCGCGCAGCAGGTCCGAGGGCATCTTTTGCTCGTCAACGCGCATCGCGACGTGGAGGGCGTCGTTGATGACGTTCTTGGCGAGATCGAACGAAGTATCGAGGATATGATCGCCGGCGATCCAGCCGACCTGCGAGCCGTCGCCCGAGGCGACGCGCTGTTTGCCGATGGCGTTGGCGGCGAGCGCGTCGAGGCACTCCTGATCGAACGAGCGCGGCGCTCGGCCGCTGACCCGAAATCGCATGCAAGTGACGCGGCCGGAAAGGAAGCCCATTGGACATGGCCCGCCGTTTGTGGCGGGTCCCCTATGAAATGAAGAACCCGAAGCACGATGGATCATGCCTCGGGTCGGGGTTGGTTTCGGCGTTGGGGATTAGTTGCTGTTGCGCCGTTGGTGCGGGGAGTACTTCTCGTTGTCCTTCTTGCTCATTTCGTCGTGGATGACGGGATGCCAGGTGTCATCGCGCTGTTCCGGAGGGACGTAGTTTTCGCGGGCCCACCGCCGCATCTGAAACTCTTCGATCAAGTCCATCTCCAGTAGACCATGACTCATAAAGGACCCCTTACCAGATGTGAAAGGTTGCCATTCCCACATGAATGGTAACGTTCTACTATATAGCGGTTGTGGCGCGGATCAAGCGCCTAAATCCAAAACTGCATGTTTTTTCCTGCCCGCAGGTTCGGCAAATCTTGCCCGCTCGACGCCGCCCGCATCTTCGGTAAATGCGACCGGCAGAAGAAATGAGACCACGACGCGGAGCGTCGTGCCACATTGTGGCACGACGCGGAGCGTCGTGATTGGTACATTTGCTTTTGCCGGTCGCCTAAATGCGATAATCTCGCATCCGCCAGTCTCGATTTGATGACGGCCATTTCAAAACGATACACAGTCATGTCTGGTGCTGGGGGTGTGAGTGGGTGCGCGTGTGTAAAAGTAGCACGCGCAAGGCAAGTCATTAACTGTAAGTCAGGAAATGAGTTACGTCCCTGCTCGTCCCGCGGGCCATTTCGTAGCCAGTCATGGGGTTGATTGTGATGGAGCGCCTGGCATGCCATTGGCGTTAATGCTCTTCCGTGTGCCGCCGGCGCGTTGCCGACCGCAGCGAATTCGAAGGGAGAGACGCCATGTTCCGCCATTACCTGAAAATCACGGCTTTCGTGCTGACGGTTTGCTTTTTCGGACTGTCGCTCGGGGCCTTTGAAGATAACGTGTTCGAATCGCAAGTCTGGAGCAAGGCGCCCCAGGCGATAGCGAAGCAACCCAACAGGACGTACCGTCAAAAGGTCCTCGACGCTCGCCCCGTCGGTTACTGGCGTCTAGGCGAAGCGCAGGGCCCCATCGCCGTCGATGAGACCAGGCATCAGCGCCATGGCACCTATCGCGGCAAGCCGAGGTTCGGCGATCGCGGCGCCATCGCCCTCGATCCCGATACGGCAATCCGCTTCGACGGCAAACCCTCCTACGTCGAAGTGCCGGCCAATAATGCCTTCAGCCAACCCACGAGCCGAAAGGGCATGACCGTCGAAGTCTGGATGCGCCCCGATGCCGTCGACTTCGCCGGCGAAACCAATGATCCGTACGTCTTCTGGTTGGGCAAGGGCTCGGCGGGACAGCACGAATGGGCCTTTCGCTTCTACACCAAGAAGTCGTCGCGCCCCAACCGCATCTCCGCCTACGTCGTCAACAAGGCCGGCGGGCTCGGCGCCGGCGCCTTCGTCGAGGAACCCGTCCGCGTCGGCGAATGGATGCACATCGTCGCCACCTTCGATCCGGGCAACAAGACCAACCCGAAGGCCGGCGTCTCCCTTTACAAGAACGGCGTTCTCCGCGGCGGTCCGAGCAACCAGAAGGGCGCTCTCTACAGCTCCTTCAATATCGTCCCCGCGGTCGGCACGGCTCCCCTACGCATCGGCACCCGCGATTTCGGCAGCTTCCTCACGGGTGCACTCGACGACGTCGCCATCTACCCGCGCGTGCTGACCGCCGCGGAAATCGCCGATCATTATCGGTCGGGGAGCGCGAAGGTGAAGTAGCCGGTTCTTCGTTTAGCGCCCGCACGGCGCCACGCGGACGCTAAACGAATTCGGACAAATCAAAACCGCCGGCGCCGTTGCAGCAGATACTCCATCAGGGCCTTGTCGAAGCCGATGCTCGTGTCCATCGCCACGAAGTCGATCCCAGCTTTTGCACACTCCTCCTTGTACTTCGCGCGAAACTCGTTGACCGCATCCAGGTAGTCCGGCTTCATGCCCGCTGCGTCGAGCGTCATCCGCTGGCTTTCCTCCACGTCCTTGAATTCGACCAGTCCTTCGAACGGAAAGTGTACCTCAGCCTCGTCGAGAATGTGGAACACGATGATATCGTGCCCGCGGTGACGAAGCTGGTGCAGGCTCTGCATGATCGGCTCCGGATCGGCGAGGAGATCGCTGAACAGCATGACCAGGCTCTTGCTGCGAATCATGGCGGCAAGCTGCGACAGGCCGTGGGCGACGTCGGTCTTGCCGGCCGGCTTGAGGTTCGCCAGCAGCGCGAGGATCGTCGCAAGCTGCGTGCGTTTGCTGCGCGGCGGCAGGGCACTGCGGATTTGCGTGTCGAATGCAATCAGGCCGACCGGATCCTGCTGATGAATCATCATGTAGCCGAGAGCGGCGGCCAGGCAGATGCCGTAGTCGAACTTGCTGAGCTGTTGCCGATAGGTGTAACCCATCGACGCAGAGAGATCCATGGCGAGATAGCCGGTGACGTTGGTCTCGGCCTGATACTTCTTGAGGTAATACTTGTCGGTCTTGGCATAGACGCTCCAGTCGAGGTCTTTCAGATCGTCGCCGGGCGTATACTTGCGATGCTCGGAAAACTCGACGGAGAAGCCTTGAAACGGCGAGGCGTGCAACGGGCGACTTGCTGGATGACTTCGGGCCGCAGGTAGTGTTCGGGTTTTTTCATGTCTCGCGTTTGTATCTTATCCCGCCGTCGCCCGCGGGATGAAGGCGGCGGTGCAGCACGTCCCGGCTTTCGACGGTCAGGTGATAGGTCTCGGTTCTTGCGGGAAACACGAATTCCTTACCGGGATGGACGTGTACTTCTTGAAAGCTGACCTCGACCGAGATCGATCGGCCTTTCTTGGTCAGCAGCCTCCATTTCCCATTGTCGAATCGGAAAGCTGGGTTGGCGCTGTGCAATTGAAACCCGCCGCCATCCTTGAATTCCATGTCCCGCACGAACCCGAAATCTTGATGATTGCCGAAGGCGCCGTCGTGGCGCCACTTCCCGAGGATGGCGGCTTCCGGATCGACGGCGTAGTTGCGGAAGGCGAAGAACCCGCCGACGCCGCCGCAGATGCAGCAAGCGCCGAGGACCAGGACGCCGCCGCCGATCACGGCGTAGAGCATGGTGTTGGATTTTTTCACAGGTCGATCTCGTTCGCGGTCGCGCATCGAACTCCCATGCAATCAAGATTTACTTCCGCTTCTTATCATACTTCCCAATCTCCGGCGGCTGCACGGTATCGAGCAGTTTCTGGATCACGTCTTCGCTCGTCTTGCCTTCCGCCTGTGCTTGAAAGTTCGTGCTCACGCGGTGCCGCAATACGGGGATCGCGACCTTTTTGACGTCGTCGATGGCGACCGAGAAGCGGCCATCCATGGCGGCCATGGCGCGAGCGCCTTGCACGAGGAAGATGCCGGCGCGCGGGCCGGCGCCCCAGTCGACCATGCGCTTGACGAACTCG
>JACQFG010000170.1 GCA_016200155.1 Planctomycetota bacterium
AGGATGATCCATTCGATCATCGGCTCGCGCCACTGCGGTCTAGGCCAAGGTCCCCTTGCCGCTCTCTTCCGCCTCGGGCGTTGCGATACCGGCATTTCAGCGGCGCGCGCGACTAGGAACCAGGCCGGATTGGCGCGATGTCGCGCGCAAGCAAGCGGATAGGCGCCTGGCGCCCCCGCAGGCTGGTCTCTGCCAGCGCCCGCCACGCATCTTCCGGTACGCCGCCACCGGCTTGGCGAAGTAATTGCTCGGAGACGACGAGCTGAAGACCGTGTGACGAGGCGAGCTGCTGGATGCGCGCGCAGACATTGACGGTGTCGCCGAGCACGGTGAATTCGCGACGCTCGCCCTTGCCGACCACGCCGGCGACGACCGGTCCCCAATGCGCGCCGATAGTGATATCGATCCGCCCGGCTTCGCACTGGAGAACTTCGACGCGATCGGCGGCTGGCGCGACTTCTATCGCGTGCCTCGCTCGCTCAAGCCCGGCGAAAAGCAGATCGACCTCGCCAACTACCCGGGCAAGAAGATCTTCCGCGGCCTCGACGTCGAAAAAGGCGGTGAGCTTCCCGACGGCCGAGCGTTCAAGAACATCGACGAATACAAGCAGCTCCTGTTGACCGACAAGGATCAGCTCGCCCGCAACCTCGCTCAGAAGCTGTTGATCTACGCGACCGGCGCCGACATCCAGTTCGCGGATCGCGAGGTCGTCGAGCAACTGGTGGCCCGCAGTCGCGAGCAGAAGTACGGCTTCCGGTCGCTGATTCACGAGGTTGTGCAGAGCCGCGTGTTTTTGAGCAAGTAGGTTTGCCGCTTGCGGCGTAGCAAAACGAGTGTGGTATTGTTAACATGGCGATGACTCAAACTTCAACTTGGCACTTGAAGTGGCTGTCCGATTTGATGAAACTGCTGAGGAGACCATGATGCCCGTCAATTCCCTGAACCGCCGCACCTTCCTCGTTCCACGGGGTCTGATATACAATGGCGATTGTCGGCGTCCGCAACACATGGGAGAATTATGATGGGCACCACCGGCCGTCGCTATCCGAAAGAGGAGTTCATTCGGCGGGGCGACGAAATCTACCTGACGCAAGTAAAGCCGAAGCTATCACCGAAGGATGTCGGCAAATTCGCCGCGATCGACATCGAGACAGGAGAATTTGAAGTCCACACCGATGAAATGAAGGCAGGCAAGAAGCTCCGAGAGCGAATCCCCGCTGCGCAGATTTGGATGGTTCGTGTCGGCTTTCGGACCACGCATCGCTTCGGCGGCCGCGACCAGCGATGGGGAACTCCGACATGATTACCGGTGTGGTTAATCGGAGCGAGGCGCGAATTCGTCGGCGAATCAAGGGGCGTGGCAAGCGCGAAATCGAGATTGACGCGATTGTTGACACGGGGTTCACCAGCTGGCTGACACTTCTTCTGGCAGCAATCGCCGACTTGGACCTAAATTGGTTCGGCTTCGACACGGCGATCCTGGGAGATGGCAGCACCTGCTCTTACGACGTGTACAGCGCCAAGGTGCTATGGGATGGCAAGCTGCGCGAGATACTCGTCGATGAAGCTGATTCAGAGCCATTAGTCGGAATGAGAATGTTGAAGGGTCATCGTGTGATGGTCGATGTTCGTTCGCGCGGTTCGGTTACAATCAAACACATTCGAAGAGGGACCTAATGCCTTGTAATCCCCTCAATCGTCGCACGTTTCTGCGCTCCGCCGGTGTCTGCATCGGCCTGCCCCTGCTCGATGCGATGCTGCCCGTCGGCCTCGGCGCCCAGCAGCGGGCGGCGGCGCTGCAGAAGAAACGCATGATCTGCATCGGCCGCGGACTCGGTCTGCACACGCCCTACTTCTTTCCGGAGCAAGCAGGCCGCGATTATCAGCCGTCGCGCTACCTGCGTGTCCTGCAAGATTATCGCCGCGACTTCACCGTCTTCTCCGGCATGTCGCATCGCGGTTATCCCGGCGGGCACGGCACCGAGGTCGCGCTCCTCACCGCGCTGCCTCCCGAGCGTATTCGGCCCGGCGACATCCGCAACACCGTCTCGCTCGACCAGGAAGTCGCCGCACGCATCGGCAGCGAGACGCGCTTTGCCTACCTCTCGCTCGGCGGCAGCGACATGTCCTGGAACCGCCATGGCGTCAAAATTCCCTCCGAATCGCGCGCCACGCAAGTCTTCCGGCAACTGTTCGTCAACGGCACGCCGCAAGAGGTCGCGCGCGAGCTGCAGCGCATCCAGAATGGTCATAGCGTTCTCGATGGCGTGCGCGAACAAGCGCGAGCCCTGGCCAACACGCTCGGGCCGGCGGACCGGCAACGGCTCGATCTGTTGCTGACTTCGATCCGCGAGGCCGAGCAACGCTTGCAGCAAGACGCCGCGTGGGTCAATCGGCCCAAGCCGCGCGTCGACGCCCAGCCCTATGCCGACGACTACATCGGCCCCGGCACGGGAACAAGGATGCTCAACCGGCAGCGGCAGTGGTTCGACCTCGTCCACCTCGCCATCCAGACCGACTCGACCCGCGTCATCGGCCTGTGGCTCTGGTCCCACACCGAGAACCTCAATCTCGAAGGCGTCGGCGTCACCCATCACGACGCCTCGCATCACGGCCGGGATGAAGCCAAGATCAACCAGCTCGCTTTGATCGAGGAGGCGGAGCTGCGGCTGTTTGCCGAGTTCCTGCGCAAGATGAAAGCGAGCACGGAAGGCGACCGCTCGCTGCTTGATCAAACCGTCGTCTTCTATGCCAGCAATCTCGGCAACGCGTCGGCCCACACGTGCGAGAACCTGCCGATTCTGCTCGCCGGCGGCGGCTTCCGTCATGCCGGCCACGTCGCGTACGACCGCACCAACAATACGCCGCTGTCGAACCTGTTCGTGCGCATGCTGCAGCAGATGGGCATCGAACAGCGATCCTTCGGCGCCAGCAGCGGCATGATCACCGACGTTTGATTGGTCGGACCGATCCGTCTACCGATTCAGCTTCGTTGCGTGAGCGGCCAGCGTGGTTGAACGTCCGCGTTAACGACATGCGGCGGCCAATGGCCGAGCAGAACGTCGGCAGCGTTGCGCACGCCGCGGGTCTTCGATTCGCGCGTCGATTCGACCGAGCTGCCGGCGCAGTGCGGCGTCAGGATCACGTTGTCGAGTTCCAGCAGCGGGTGCTTGGCGGGGCCGGGGCGTAGTGCGAACACGTCGATTCCTTCGAAGACGTCGAGTGCGGCGCCGGCGATGCGCTTGTCGCGCAGGGCGGCGACCAGGGCAGCTTCATCAACGATGGCGCCGCGGGCCGTGTTGATGAGGACCGCGTTCGGCTTCATCAGGCCGATGCGACGGGCATCCAGAAGACCTCGCGTGTCGTTCGTCAGCGGCAAATGAATCGAGACAAAGTCGCTGACCCGAAGCAAATGATCCAGCTCTACCAACTCACAATCGACAGCCCGGGCGGCGTCCGCGTGTTTCGCCGGGTTGCGCGCCCAGGCAACCAGACGCAAGCCGAATGCTTGCGCGCGTACCGCCACGGCCTGGGCGCTGGCGCCGAAGCCGACGAGTCCGAGCGTTTGGCCGGCAAGACGATGAACGCCCGGATGATGCCGGGCCGACCAGTCGCCGCGCCGCATGGCGTCGGTCATGTACGGCAGGCGCCGGGCCCAGGCCAGGAGCAGCGCCAGCGTGTGCTCGGCTTGTTCGGCGAGGCAAAAGTCGGGCACGTTGCTGACGACGACGCCGCAGCGCGTGGCGGTCTCGACATCGATGCGATCGACACCGGCGCCGAGCCGGGCCAGCACGCGACAGCGCGGCAATCGCTCAATCACCTGGCCCGGCACCTTCGACGAAACGATCAACAGCGCATCACAGTCGGCAGCGGCGGCGATGATCTCGTCGGGTTGCTGGCCTTCGAGGGCGGTCACGCGGGCGCCGCAGCGATCGAGCTCCGCTTGCTCGGCGGGATCGACCGGATAGGTGTCAGCGTTAAGGCGAACGGCTTTGAACATGCGAGGTTACCGTTTGGTGAACTCCTTGAGCCAGCGGTCGTCCCACAGCGATGGGAAGCTGCTGCGCTTGTAGGGATGCCGGGCACAGACGGCATCGTCCAGCTCGATGCCCAGGCCGGGCCGATCCGGGAGCGCGAACGCGCCGGCCGGCGGATGCCAGCCCTTGACCAGCTCGCGCCGCCACGACACATCGAAGTCGCCGAAGTTCTCCTGGATCAGCACGCTCGGCGTCGCCCAGCCGAAATGGATGGCGGCACAGAGCGCCACTGGACCGATGGAACAGTGCGGCGCAAGGCGCATGCCATGGCGCTCGGCAAGAGCGGCGAGACGTTTGCCGACGCTGAGGCCGCCGCAGTGCGCGAGGTCGGGTTGAACGATGTCGCAGGCGTCCAGGGCACACAGGCGTTCGAACTCCTCGAGAGTGTAGAGCCGTTCGCCGCTTGCAATCGGAAACGGCAGCGCGTCCCTGACGGCGCGGCACGCCTCCAGCGCCAGCGGGACTACCGGCTCTTCGTACCAGGCGGGGCGCATGGGGACGAGCAGCTTCCCCATCTCAATGGCGCATATCGCGATCAATCGGCCATGGACTTCGATCATCAGTTCGACTCGCTCACCTACCGCGTCGCGCACCGCGGCGACGATCTGCCGGGCTGCGTCCATGGCCTCGGGCGTCATCGACTGCCAGGCGACGCCGAACGGATCGAACTTCAGCGCCGCGTAGCCGCGCTGCACGACTCCGCGCGCGAGGGCGGCATAGTCCTGCGGAGTGCGGGCGCCGCCGTACCAGCCATTCGCATAGGCCGGGAGAAGATCGCGCGCCTTGCCGCCGAGAAGCTGATAGACCGGCTGGCCTTGCGCCTTGCCAATGAGGTCCCAGCACCCAATCTCGACGCCGCTGATGGCGCTGAGCACGGTCGGACCGCCTTGATACTGATCGCGGATCAGCTTGGCCGCCAGCGTTTCGACATCGAACGGATTGACGCCGAGGATGCGCTCTTCGACCCATTCGTGCAGTAGCGATTCGACCGCCTTCTCTTGCCATTCCAGCGACGCCTCGCCCACGCCGGTGAGACCTGTGTCGGTCGTGAGGCGGACGAACAGGTAGTTCCGCACGCCGGCGTTGGTCAGGATGGTCTCGAGCCTGGTGATCTTCATCGTTGTTCCAAGTAAGGTCATTTGTCATACCGTAGACCTCACGCTCCGCGTGAGGATTCCTCACGCGGAGCGTGAGGTCTACGATGCTATCGGTGAGCCCGTAGCTTAGCATAGGCCGCACGGTGAATGGAGAAAAAAATGGGACAAACAATCCGCCACGGCATGTTCATCATGCCGTTTCATCCGCCTGCGAAACCGCTGGCCCAGTGCTACGACGAGGACCTGGAGTTGATCGTTCGGGCCGAGGAGCTGGGCTTCAGCGAGTTCTGGATCGGCGAGCATCACACGATGAAGTACGAGAATATCGTGATGCCCGAAATCTTCATCGCCCGCGCCCTCGGTGAGACGAAGCACATTCGCATGGGGCCGGCGCCGGTGTGCCTGAATCAGCATCATCCCGCTCACGTCGCCAGCCGGCTCGCGTTTCTCGATCATCTGTCGAAGGGGCGGCTCAATCTCTGCTTCGGTTCCGGCAGCGTGCCGACCGATCAGGAACTCTACGGCGCCGAGCCGAAGGAAGCGGCCGCCATGGTCGATGAGTCGATCGACATGATCCTGAAGCTTTGGTCGTCGGAGCCTCCTTATGAGCTCAAGGGGCGATTCTGGAACATCAGCCTGAAGAAGACGGTGGACGCGGAGACGGGGATCGGCTACATCCACAAGCCGCTGCAGCAGCCGCACCCGCCGATCGCCATGCCGGGCACGAGCCGCAATTCGCCGACGATGCGCTCGGCCGGCCGGCGCGGCTTCCAGCCGTTCGGGCATTGCCTCGTCCCGGCCAGCACGCTCGCGGACCTGTGGCAGAACTTCGAGGCCGGCGCGCGGGAGGTCGGCAAGCAAGCAAACCGGGACGACTTCAAGGTGGCGCGTTCCATCTTCCTGGCCGACACCACTGCCGAGGCGCAGCGCCGGGCACGCAGCAATTCGCTGGGCAAGAACTTCGAGTACATCGGCCGGCTCTTCGACAAGGGCGGCGGCCGCCGCGTCTACAAGCGCGACCCCGCCATGAGCGACGCCGACTGCAACCTCGATTACCTGATGACCGAGCAGATCATCGCCGGCGACGTCGATGACGTGTTGCGGCGATTGTTGCAACTGCGCGAGGAGATCGGCCCCTTCGGCACGCTGATCCTGATGGGCTACGACTGGGACGACAAGCCGAGCTGGGTAAACAGCATGGAGCTGTTCGCGCGCGAACTGATGCCGAGGCTGAACAAGGCGGTGGGCGGATGAATCCATCTGTGGAGCACGTTTCCAACGTGCTTCATTGCCGAGGCACGTTGAAAACGTGCCACACAGTGTTGGACGACAAATACTCGGAACCAAATGGCACTTGATATCGCACTGCCGAAGTCGACGAAGGTCCGCTACCAGGTGCTCGCCGCCGGTTGCACGTTGGCAGTGCTGACGTATGTCTTTCGCCTCGGGTTCACCAGCGCCATGGCGGCGATCAAGCGTGATCTGCATCTTGACAACGAACAGGTCGGCTACCTCGCGGCGGCGTTTCTTGTGCCGTATGCCTTGTTCCAGGTGCCGGGCGGGTTGCTCGGCGATCGGCTGGGCGGCAGACATCTCTTGACGATTCTCGTCGTGGGCTGGTCGGTTCTCACAGCGGCGGTGGCGCTCGTCGTCCTGCTGCCGGTGGACACGATCTGGCCGTTCGCGCTGCTGTTGCTGTTGCGATTTCTGTTCGGCATGTTTCAGGCCGGCGGCTTCCCGGTCTGGGCTCGCGTGATCGCCGACTGGATTCCGCTGTCGGAACGCGGCGCCGCCCAGGGGACGGTTTGGACATTCAGCCGACTGGGCGGCGCGCTCAGTCCGTTCCTGATCCTCGGCCTGTTCTGGCTGTTCGGCGTCTGGACGATGCCGTTTCTCGCGCTTGCCGGACTGGGCATCTTGTGGTGCGTGCTATTCTGGCCGTGGTTTCGCAACAAGCCCGAGGAGATGCCGCAGGTCAACGAGGCGGAGCTGGCATTGATCGCTGCCGGGCGCATGCCAGCGACCGCGGCGGTGGGAGCTGAACCAGTGCCGTGGAAAAAGATGCTGGCGTCGCCGAGTGTCTGGGGGCTGTCGATGCAGTATGCGTTTGGCGGTTTCGCGGGCAACTTTGTCACGAGCTGGCTGCCGGCATACCTGGAGGAGCATCGTGGGCTTTCGCCGGCAGCGACCAGCGTGATCTTCGGGCTGACGCTGACGGCGGGGCTCGTGTCGTGCCTGGCAGGGGGAATGCTGTCGGATTGGCTCATCCGGCGGACCGGCAACCGCAAGTGGGGTCGCCGACTGATCGGACTCGTCGGCTTCGCCTGCGCCGGCTTGGCGTCATTGGCGGTGCCGTGGGCCGGCGCGGCATGGATCGTCGGCGCACTGTTTTGCGTGTCGTTCTTCTTCAACGACATCAACATGGGCCCGGCGTGGGCGTCATGTGCCGACGTGGGCGAGCGCCATGCCGGCACGCTGAGCGGGACGATGAACATGATGGGAAGCCTTGTCGGCGCGGCCAGCATGACACTTGCCGGGTATCTGCTCGAGCGCGACGCGGAGAAATTGCTGTTCATCCTGTTCGCGTGCAGTTATGGCATCGCCGCCCTGAGCTGGCTGCTGGTCGATGTGACGAAGCCGCTCGCGCCGAGATCGGACCCGCCGCTTGCGGCTTAGCGTTCGCAGAGAACTGCCAATCAATTGGCGCTTCCACGCGGACGCTAAGCCGCAAGCGGCGATCATGGGTAGCGGCCGGCGGCCTTGAGCGCTTTGGCGTACGGCGAATTCGGGCTGTGCCCCGGGTGCAGCGGCCAATCGTCGTAAGGTTTTGCGAACGGCCATTCCTGGCGCGGCTGGCCGATTTCCAGCGGGTTCTTCTCGATATAACGAATCACCCGCCGAACATCGCTGGGATGATCGAGAAAGACCTTCCACCCGCCCCCTTCCGACCACACACCGTGCGTCGGCGAACGTAAGCCCGCATCGATGATTGATTGGCGTGATGTTTCCTTCAGCCTCTCAATCATGTCCTCGGCTTGATGCTTGTGCTTACGGATCAAAATATGCACATGATCTGGCATGATCGCACAGGCGTAACAGGTATAACGTTCCTTGGTTAGCACGGCTGCAAACGCGCTGGCGATCCTGGCGACCGCGTCGGTATCGAATGTCAACCGCGGATGTTTCAACAAGTCTTCGGCGCGATCTTGAAAATCACGGACGACGGCGCCGCGCGGCTGCACGGGCTTTCTACCATGATGCAGGTCGCCCAATTCCGCGACGTCGGCGCACCGAACGATATGCGAACCACTGCCGCGGGGGTCGTTGGGCAGCCACCAGCCGTAGGCAGTCCAGACTAAATGGTGTGCGATGACCAGGGGTTGGGACATATCTAAGTCTCCGCCGCTTGCGGCTTAGC
>JACQFG010000171.1 GCA_016200155.1 Planctomycetota bacterium
GGGAGAAGGGGAGGCCAGGAGACCGATTGTCTCCCTTTCTCCCCTTCTCCCTTTCTCCCCTTCTCTTCACGAATGCTCGACAACGCACCGTTCCTGACGCACAAGCACGGCGGACTGACCATCGAGGGCTACTCGCGCGCGGCCGTGCAGAGCTACTGGCGCATCCCCGAACTCAAGCTCGGCTTCGATCTCGGCGCGCAGCCGTGGGACTTCATGGGCACGGCGAGCTGGTTTCTCACGCACACGCACCTTGACCACGTCGCTGCGTTGCCGGTCTATGTCGCCCGGAGGCGCATGATGAAGATGACGCCGCCGACGATCTACCTGCCCGAGCCGATGGTCGAGGACGTCAAGCGGTTGCTGCTCATCATGCAGCGGCTTGATCGCGGCCGGCAGAACTGCGCGCTGATCGGCGTCAAGCCCGGCGACGAGATCGAGCTGTCGCGCGACCACGTCGTCAGCGTCTTCGAGACGACGCACACGATCCCGTCGGTCGGCTACCTCGTCTGGGAACGCCGCAACAAGCTGAAGGAGGAGTTTCACGGCCTGCCCGGCGATCAGATCCGCGACCTGCGGCTGTCCGGCGTGCAGGTGACGCATGAGCTGCGCACGCCGATGCTCGCCTACACCGGCGACACCAGCCCCGCCGGCCTCGATCGCTATCCGCCGGTCTTCGAGGCAAAGGTCCTGATCACCGAGATGAGCTTCATCCGCGCCAAGCATCGTCGCGAAAAGATCCACAAGTTCGGGCACATGCACCTGGACGATTTCCTGGAGAGGGCCGACCGTTTCAAGAACGAGCTGATCATTTGCGCTCATTTCAGCACGCGCTATCACGCGCATGAGGTGCGTCAGGTGGTGGAACGCAAGCTGCCCCCGACGCTGCGCGATCGCGTGCTGCTGTGGATTTGATTCTCAATTGCCGCTGGCGGCTTGGCGTTCGCAAGGCGCCACGCGACCGCTAGGTCGCAGGCGGCTATATCCGGCAGCGCGCGTTCTTCAAGACCTGCAAGTTGACGGGGTTCCGTACCGCCTCGCCGAGCAGCACGCGCCGCGCCTCCTCCGCTCCCTTCGAACGCATCTCCTGGTATCCCTCGATCGAATAGAACGCGGTGTGCGGCGTCAGCACGATGCGCGGATGCTTGCGCAAGCGCTCATCATCCAGCGGCTCCGTCTCGACCACGTCTAGGGCGGCGTAGGCCACCTGTCCCGAATCGAGAGCCGATAGCAGCCCGTTCGCATCGACGCACGGGCCACGCGCCGTGTTGATGACATACGCCCCGCGCGGCAGCAGGGACAGCGTCTTGGCGTTGAGAATGTGCTTCGTCTCCGTTGTCAGCGGGCAATGCACGCTGACGAACTGCGATTGCTTGAGCAAATCTTCGAGCTTGTGGACGCGTTCGACGCCGAGCGCTTTCTCCAGGCCGTCGGGCTTGTACGGATCGAAGACGACGGCGCGCATGCCGATCGCCTTGGCGCGCAGGACCATGGCGGTGCCGATGCGGCCGCAGCCGATGACGCCGAGGGTTCGGCCGCGCAGCCGGGGCGTTTCGATGGCGACAGTGTAGTTCCAGTTGCCCTCGCGCACCGATTGATGCGCGGGCACGAAGCGCCGGGCGATCGCCAGCAGCATCAGCAGGGCGTGATCGGCGACTTCCTCGGTGCCGTAGTCGGGCACATTGCAGACGACGATGCCCCGGCTGCCGGCTGCCTGGATGTCGACGTTGTCGTAGCCGACGCCGCAGCGGACGATCGCCTGGCACTTGTGCAGCGTCGCGATCGAGCGCTCGCTCAGTTTGATCGTGTGGTAGACGAGCAGCACATCGGCGTCGGCGCCAAGCCGGGCGACGTCGGCCTCGTCGAAGGTTTGCAGCAGCTTGACGTCGGCGAGATCGTCGAGGATCTTGCACTCGGAGCCGATCTCCGGCAGCGTATCGGTGACGGCAACTTGAAAGCGTTTGCTCATGGAGGGTTCCGCGATTATTGTTGTGAAAGTCTCTTTCGCATATGGTATTCTCCGTGGCATACCATTCCAATGGTGTGATCGCGCGGAGCGTCACACGATTGGAATCGTATGCCACGAAAAAGGACCATCGATGCACCGCTGCTTGATCGCGCTGTTGATGATCATTGTTCCCGCCTGGCTCAGCGCCGGCGATGAGAAACTCTTCGTCGCCAAACCCTTCACCGCCGAGAAAAGCTTCACCCCCGGCATCGAAGGGCCCAACTGCGATCGCGAAGGCAACATCTACGCCGTCAACTTTGCCAAGGAACAGACCATCGGCAAAACGACCCCCGACGGCAAGTCGGAAATCTTCGTCACCCTCCCCGGCAAAAGCACAGGCAACGGTATCGTCTTCGACAAACAAGGATTCATGTACGTCGCCGACTACATGGAACACAAGGTCTGGAAGATCGACGTCAAGACCAAGGAGATGAAAGTCTTCGCTCACAACCCGAAGATGAATCAGCCCAACGATCTCGCCGTCGCTCCCGACGGCACGCTCTACGCCAGCGATCCGAACTGGACCAAGGAGACCGGCCAGCTCTGGCGCATCGACCGCGCCGGCAAGACCCATTTGCTCGCCGAGAACATGGGCACGACCAACGGCATCGAGGTCAGCCCCGACGGCAAGGCCCTCTACGTCAACGAAAGCGTCCAGCGCAATGTCTGGGCCTTCCCCATCAAAGATGACGGCTCGCTCGGCGAAAAACGCCTGCTCAAGAAATTCGCCGATCACGGCTTCGATGGCATGCGCTGCGACGTCGCCGGCAACCTCTACATCACCCGCTACGGCAAAGGCACCGTCGCCGTCCTGTCGCCCAAGGGGGAGATCATCCGCGAAATCGACGTGCTCGGCAAACAACCGAGCAACCTCTGCTTCGGCGGCCCCGACGGCAAGACAGTCTACGTCACCGAGGTCACGAAGCAACGCCTCGTCAGCTTCCGCGTCGATCAGCCGGGATTGGCGTGGCAGCGCTGGCAGGAAAAGTGATCCTTCTCTCTTCGTATAGCGCCCGCGCAACGCCCCGCGAACGCTAAACGCCAACTGTATCGGAGTGCTCCATGATGCGTCTATCCATCGTCGTGTTGTTTGCCATTTGCGTCCCCGCCGCCGCCGAGCCGGTCACCAAGCCGATCAAGCTCTTCAACGGCAAGGACCTCACCAACTTCTACACCTACCTCGGCAAACCCTACCAGTCCAAGGAAGACAAGGAAGCCAAGAAGGAAGTCAAGCCCTTCGGCAAGAACAACGATCCGCTCAAGGTCTTCACCGTCGTCGACGGCGCCATCCGCGTCTCCGGCGAAGTCTTCGGCTGCTTCACCACCGAGAAGGAGTACGAGAACTATCACCTCCTCGTCGAGTTCAAGTGGGGCACGAAGACGTTCAAGCCGCGCGAAAAGCGGGCGATGGACTCGGGCATCCTGCTTCATTGCGTCGGCGAGGACGGGGCGGCGGGCGGCGTCTGGATGGAATCGATCGAATGCCAGATGATCGAGGGCGGCACCGGCGACTTCATCCTCGTCGGCGGCAAGGGCAAACCCAAAATGACGGCCTCCGTCGAAAAGCGCGGCAATCAATGGTACTTCAATCGAGCGATGGGCGAGCCGAGAGAGTTCACCGGCGGCCGCATCAACTGGTGGGGTCGTGATCCCGAATGGAAGGATGAGCAAGGCTTCCGCGGCAAGAATGATGTCGAAAAGAAGGCCGGCGAATGGAACCGGCTTGAATGCATCTGCGACGGCGACAAGATCACCAACGTCCTCAACGGCACGGTCGTCAACATCGGCGCCAAGTCGAGCCACACCAAGGGCAAGATCCTGTTCCAGTCGGAGGGCGCGGAGGTGTTCTTCCGGCGGATTGATTTGTTGCCATTGAAGAAGTGACATCGACAAACGAGCCGCGCCCGTCAGGAAGCGGGACTGTCGGTGCGGCTCGTTAGCGCGGGGATTCCTCGTCGAGTTCTGCGAACAGATCGCGCAGTGCCAGCTTGAACCCCGGCAGCACGTTGCCGCCGTCCAGTGTGTCGTCTTCCGTCAACTCGAACGATTTCTTGACACTCGTCCACACAACCATGATCCGCTTCTTGGGATCCACGACCCACATTTGCGACGTGCCCGCCTTGAAATATTCGTGCCGCTTCCGCTTGATCTCCGCTGGCGTGTTGCTTTCGCTCAGCACTTCGACGGCCACAGTCGGGGCCAGCATGGGGATCGGTTCCTTTGGTACCTTCCCACCGGGAATATCCTTCCAGGAAACAAACGAAACATCGGGAATCCGGACGAGGCCCACGGAGAGCTTCAACATCCCGTCGGCGCCGGCGACGATGCCCAGTTTGCGTGGTTTGACAAAGACTCGAAGGCATTCACCGATTGCCATCGCCAGCAGCGATTCGCGAAATCCCATGGCCTTCTCCACCAAGACGCCATCGACCAGTTCGAAAAGCCTGTTTTCCGTCGCTTCGATCGCCAGCACATCCTTTTCAGTCGCCGGAAAAGGATGCATGCGAATCCTAGAAGTCGGCACGTCTCCGAGCTTGCGCAGGACGTCGGCAAGGGTTTCCGTTCGAGCGTCGGCTTTTGTCTTTCGCGCGGTTGCAACGGCAATGCTCATGGGATCCTCGTCAGTGGGTCGTTGATTATTATTCCATCCACCGGGGGCATCTGCAAGTCAATTCATTGCGTTGTCATCCGCCACTCGCAATTGACAGGATTTGCCGCTCGACTACAATCCATATTCTCACAACGAATCGACCCCATTGAATTCTCCCCAGCTTAACGAAAGTCGAACTCTGCCGTGGACCATGCCCCCGAAACCAGCCGTCTGGACAAGCTGCGCAACATCGAGAAGCTCGGCCTCGATCCGTGGGGCCATCGTTTCGACGGGCATCAGCCGATCCAAAAAATCCTCGAGTTGCCCGCGGACGTTCCCGAAGATCAACGTCCCAGCGTGAAGGCGGCCGGTCGCATCGTCAGCCGGCGCATCGGCGGCAAGGTCCATTGGCTCGACCTGCGCGACTGGTCCGGGCATCTCACCACGCGTAAGACCACCGCCGACGACGACAAGCACGGCTCGACGGAGTTCACCGACTGGTCGAGCCGAATCCAGGTGATGCTCGGCCAGAAGCAAGTTGGCGACACCGGCTGGGCCCTGGCGCAGGAACTCGATCTCGGCGATCTCGTCGGCGTCGAGGGCAAGTTCGGCAAGACCAAGCGCGGCGAACCGACCATCTTTGCCGAGAAGCTGACGTTTCTCTCCAAGTCGCTTGAGCCGCACCCCGACAAGTGGGCCGGCATGTCGGAGATGGAATATCGCCTGCGGCATCGCTATCTCGATCTGACCTACAACCCCGAGCTGCTCGACATCACGCTCAAGCGCATCAAGATCGTCCGCACGATCCGCGCGCACCTCGACGGCCGCGGCTACTGCGAGGTCGAGACGCCGACGTTGCACGCCATCGCCGGCGGGGCCGCGGCTCGGCCGTTCAAGACGCACCACAACGCTCTCGATATCCCGCTGTTCCTGCGCATCGCCCTGGAACTGCACCTGAAACGGCTGCTCGTTGGCGGCATCGAGAAGGTCTACGAGATTGGCCGGGTGTTTCGTAATGAAGGCATCAGCCCGAAGCACAACCCCGAATTCACCATGATGGAGCTGTACCAGGCCTACGGCAACTACGAGACGATGATGGAGCTGACCGAAGGCATGATCGTCGCCTGCATCGACGCGATCGGCGGCGGCTACGTTCGCCCCTACGGCAAGCACACCATCGACTTCACGCCCCCCTGGCAACGCCTGAAATACGCCGACGCATTCCAAAAACATGTCGGCGTAGCGCTCGATGACGAAGCTGGCGTCAAGGATGCTGCGGTCAAGACGCACCTCGACATCAAGGGCAAGCATCACGACGTTCTCGTGCATGAACTCTTCGAGCACAAGGTCGAGCATCACCTGCAAGGCCCGGTGTTCGTTCATGATTACCCGGCATCGCTCTGCCCGCTGACGAAGCGCAAGGCCGGCAACCCGAACATTGCCGAGCGCTTCGAGCTTTACATCAACGCGATGGAGCTGGCGAACGCCTACACCGAGCTGAACGATCCGATCATGCAAGAGCAAACGTTCTCGCAGCAGCTCGCCGGGCTGCCCGAGGAAGACTCGATGGCCAAGATGGACCACGACTTCATCCGCGCCCAGCGCCACGGCATGCCTCCTGCCGGCGGACTCGGCGTCGGCATCGATCGCCTCGTCATGCTGCTGACCAACACCCAGACGATCCGCGATGTGATCCTGTTCCCGTTATTGCGACCGGAAAAATGAACGGACGCTGTTTACGTTTAGCGCTCGCGTGGCGCCATGCGAGCGCTAAACGTAAACAAACAACTGATATCACAAGGATGTGATCCATGTATCAATTCGTGCTCTGCTGGCGTTATCTCAGGACGCGCTACCTGGCCTTCGCTTGCATCATCAGCGTCATGCTCGGCGTCGCGACGCTGATCGTCGTCAACAGCGTCATGAACGGCTTCTCCACGAAGCTGCGGACGCTGCTGCACAGCGTCCTTTCCGACGTCGTCATCGAAGGCCACAGCATGGAGGGCTTTTACGACCCGGTCGGCAAGATCGAGCGCATCCGCAAAGATCCGAAGCTCGACGCGCAGATCGAATCGATGGCCGTCACGCTCGAAACGTTCGCGATGGTCCAGTACCAGAAGGCCAACAAGGAGTTCGCCACCAGGCCGGTGCGCGTCATCGGCATCGAGCCCAAGGCGCGCACCCAGGTCGGCGGGTTCAGCGAGCACCTTGCCCGGCAAAAGAGCAAGACCGATCCCAACTTCGACATTCCCGATGAGATTCGCCTTCGCTGGGACAAGGCCGAGGAGAGCTGGAAGGCGTTTCGCGAATTCGAACATCGGGAAGCCGTCAAGAAGGCCGAGCAGCCCGTCAAGCCGGTGTCGATCGAGCAGCCGCTGATCGGCGTCCCCGACGAGATGAAGCACATCTTCGCCAAGAAGGACGCGAACGCACCGTCGATCCCGCCGCCCGCGCCGGTGCCGCACGTCAAGCGCATGCCGCCGGGAGCGATCGTCGGGCATCTGGTCGCTCATTTCAAGTATCGCGATCCGAACACCAAGGAAATCACCGACGGCTGCGATATCCACCCCGGCGACAGCATCGTGATCACGACCGTCACCACCGGCGAAAGCCTGAAGCCGGTCTACGACAGCTTCGTCGTCGTCGATTACTTCAAGTCCGATATGAGCGAGTATGACGCCAACTGCGTCTTCGTTCCGCTCGAACATCTCCAGACCTTGCGCGGCATGAACAACCGCGCCAGCAGCATCCTCATCAAGCTGAAGGATTATCGCCAGGCCAAGAGCGTCGTCGATGGCCTCGCCGAACTTTTCAAGCACGAGCAGCTCGGCATCCACACCTGGGAGGAGAAGCAAGGCCCGCTCCTGCGCGCCATCGAGATCGAGAAGGGCATCCTCAACGTGCTGCTCTTCATGATCATCGCCGTCGCCGGCTTCGGCATCTTGGCGATCTTCAGCATGATCGTCTCGGAAAAGACGCGCGACATCGGCATCCTGAAAGCCCTCGGCGCTTCCTCCGGCGGCATCATGACCATCTTCCTGACCTACGGCCTGTTGCTCGGCGTGGTCGGCGCCCTCTTCGGCACCATCCTCGGCCTGTCGATCACCTGGAACATCAACGGCGTCGAAGCGTTCATCGCCCGCCTGACCGGCTCGCACGTCTTTCAGGGCGACGTGTATTACTTCAAGGAAATCCCGACCGACGTCTCGACGTCGGCGGTGCTGCTCGTCAACCTCGGCGCCGTCGCCATCGCCACGGTATTCAGCATCCTGCCGGCGCTGCGTGCGGCAATGCTGCACCCGGTGCAGGCGCTGCGTTATGAATAACCCGTTTACGTTTAGCGCTCGCATGACGCCATGCGAGCGCTAAACGTAAACCCATGGAGGCTTCCCATGCACGGCACGACGCCACTCTTGAGCGCACTCAACCTGCGCAAGACCTACGTCAAGTTCGCCAACAAGATCGAGGTGCTGCGCGGGGTCGACATCGACGTCGCCGAGGGAGAGTTCCTCAGCGTCATCGGCAACTCGGGCTCGGGCAAGAGCACGATGCTTCACCTTCTGGGCACGCTCGACAAGCCCGACGACGGCTGCATCCACCTCGAAGGCCGGCGCATCGACAACCTGCCGGCCGCCGATCGCGATCAGTTGCGCAACCGGACGTTCGGGTTCATCTTCCAGTTCTACCATCTGTTGCCGGAACTCACGACGCTGGAGAACGTGATGACGCCGGCAATGATCACGCACTCGATGTGGAGCTGGTGGCTCAAGCGCGGCGCGATTCGCAAGGCGGCGCTGGAGATGCTGGACCGCGTCGGCCTGAGCCATCGCTTGAAGCATCGGCCCCAGGAGCTGTCGGGCGGCGAGATGCAGCGCGCCGCGATCGCGCGGGCGCTCATCAATCGCCCGCGCGTGCTGCTCGCCGACGAGCCGACGGGCAACCTCGACGCCGCCAACGGCCAGCACGTCATGCGCTTGCTGCGCGACCTGAATCAGCAGGAAGGCCTGACGATCGTCATGGTCACGCACAACCTGGAGCTGGTGCATCACACCGACCGCGTGGTGCGGCTCGTGGATGGCCGAGTGGAGTCGCCGGAGAAAATCGCGATGCCGACGTTTGCGGCGGCAGGAGCGGGGACGTAGAATAGATCTGATCGGCTGTCAATCGCCCCTAAGTTTGTTGTTAATGACGAAGGAGGTCGACTTATGAACCAAGCTTCGCTTGATGACCGGGATGGTGTGATTTGGCTCGATGGAAAGCTGGTCCCATGGCGAGAGGCCAAGCTGCATGTCTTGACCCACAGCCTCCATTATGGCAACGCCGTTTTCGAAGGCGAGCGCGTTTACGGCGGACACGTATTCAAGATAAATGAGCACAGCACACGCCTGCTGCGGTCGGCGGAATTGCTAGGCTATCAACTTCCATTTTCGGCCGAGGAACTTAATCGAGCGACGCGTGAAGTGGTTGCGCGGAACAACGTCCAAACAGGATACGTGAGGCCGATCGCATGGCGAGGGAGTGAAGTGATCGGGGTCTCGGCACGAGGAACGAAGCCGCACGTTGCAGTCACAGCATTTCCGTGGCCATCCTATTTTTCCGAGGAAGCGCGCAAGAAGGGCCTGCGTCTTAAGACGGCAGCGTGGCGAAGGCCAGGGCCTCAGAGCGCGCCCGCGGAGGCCAAAGCCGCCGGGATGTACATCATCTGTACCATGAGCCGAGATCAAGCGAACGCAGAGGGGTACGATGACGCATTGATGCTGGACTGGCGGGGACAGGTCGCGGAGGCGACGGGCGCCAATTTCTTTATGGTATCGGGAGGCGAATTGCACACGCCGACACCAGATTGTTTTCTTGATGGGATTACCCGGCAGACGGTCCTTGATCTCGCGCGTAAGCGCGACATTCGCGTCGTCGAGCGCGCAATGTTTCCCGAGGAACTTGGCGAAGCCTCCGAGATGTTCTTGACGGGAACGGCGGCGGAAGTCACGCCGATCGGTGAACTGGACGGCAGAAAATACACGGTGGGTCCTGTCACGCAGGAGCTGATGGCCGCATACAGCCAACTGGTTTCCGGGTTGGTTCGAACGTGAGCCGTCAGAAGCCAGGCCGCCCTATCTTGTCCCATCCGTGAGGAAGCGGATCGTTTCGGACAATCATGGAAATATTCTGGTATTCCTGCAGGTCCACTCTCAGCATCCAGGAGCCAGCATAGGCTTCTGCGCATTCGTAGAAAAACCTGCGTTCCTTGCTGCCTCGTGGCAACGCATTTGCCTTGGCGTAACAGTCCCGAATTTGAGAATCCAATGCAGACCAGATCGCCTGACGCGCTTCCGAGTGATTCTCATTCTGATAATATTCACGGAGATTTTCGAAGCTCTTGAACGTGATAAATAATGCTACAGGGTATTGCTCGACGAACCAGGGGTCGATTCGAATGCGCCCGCCGAACCGTCGGTCTCTCACTTCAAGCCCGGCTAACTTTTCGGTGCTGATGGAAAAATACAAATCCTCGACCAGTTTCTCTTCCGAATCGCCTGTCGTCCCGCGAATCTTCTCGGCTTGGTCGTGAAGCGTTTGAAGAAGCTGGTCGCGATATTCTTTTCCGGCCTTGGTTTTGTGAAAAAAAACCATGTGGAGAACGCGACCCGATGGCACGCTGTCGTCGTCGGTAGGTAAATCTTCGCGTCGGAAGAGTTTTTTGAGGGCATTTTCCCATAATGCGTTTT
Organism: Planctomycetota bacterium; assembly: GCA_016200155.1. Taxonomy (GTDB): domain Bacteria; phylum Planctomycetota; class Planctomycetia; order Gemmatales; family Gemmataceae; genus SIAQ01. The sequence continues at coordinate 10,322 of JACQFG010000171.1, forward strand.
TCTTTGAATCACCGAACGCGTTTCGCCAGCGTAGGACACCATATTCATGAGCGTCAAATTGGCCCGGCTTGATATTATTTGTAAAGTCGTCAAAGACTTCGGTCACACTCTTGAAATGACCCGTCAATGTGTTTCCCAAGAGGTTTCGTGTGAATTGGGCGCCCGTTAGCTGAAGGTGCCAGTACTCGGTGGGCCCAGTCCCCGACCCGGTATAAGCCAGGATGCCGAAATCGGAATCTCGAAAATCTCGTTGCTCGATTTCTTGGCGACGATTCTCGTATACCTCTCCCTTGAGGAATGCTTGCACCACCTTGCTAAAATAATTAACGTCGGAACAAAGAAAAACTCCACCGCGATCGTCCCCCACGTCCTCCGCTCCATACTGGCGATGGTGGGCCGCCAAGACATGTCGAAGTCGGTGCGCCTCTCGGGCGTCCGAAAAAACAAAGAGACGACGAGTTCTTTGAGTTTGGCTTTCGAGGTATTTTTGAGCGGTGGCAGCCTGGGTTTTGCTACTCCAGAACTTGGACACGGCATCGTAGCTGACGGCATAAATCTTGTGTGCCGTGCTGAATCCGGCGGCGGCCTCCATAAGGAAGCCATGATCCATTCCCAGATTTTGTCTATACTCCTTATTTTTTTGAGCGAGTGGAAGCGCAATGTCGCATGCAGCCTGGGTAACCGACGCGATTCCCTTAAGTTGGAACTCCAGTGAAGGGGAAGCACTCTTTGCGACATCTATTGTGGAAAGAATCGATTGGCTGTGTCCGCGGATCTGGCGTTTAGGCAGATAGTGTCGATCGCGCTTGAGATGGGCTTCTACAAACCTGTTGAGCATGTCGGCAATCTTGTCCGTGTCATACCGGTGAGTCCCACCGTCTACGTCGACCTCAATGGCGTTTCTGTCCACGAACCAAGGCAACGATTCCTTCATTCCCTTCGGAATAACCGCCACTATGGGGATGTTCCACTCTCGCGCAATTACCAGTTCTTCCAATACATAACGGGAATTCCGGGCTGACTCTGCGATCAGCAGAGCAAGAACAAGGTCAGAATGCAAAATAGCCGCGCGGATGGCTTCGAATCCTCCGGGCTCATGGTCCGTGGCGTTAATCATTTGGTCCATCGTTACGTTAACTCCCGGGATGGCATTCAGAACATCCCGGAGATGGACGCAAAGGGGATCGCTTCTATTGTCGTAGCTCAAGAATATTGTGCAGGATTCATTTTGGTTAGAAGGCGACATTGAGCGACTCCGTCAGCTTGCAGGAACGTTACCGCAAATGTGCACGAATTCCCCTGTGATTTCGTATTATTGCCCTGGATTTTGGCAATACCAGAAATGGTCATTTGACGAACGAAGGTCTGCAATGATCGGCTGAATAACCCGGAACAACGACGGAACAAAATCCGGGGCCGATCACGAAGCGGTTGCGCGACACCTATCACAAGCTGGTGCGCGAATAGCATCGCTAGGTCGTGCCCGGCCGGTTGCGCGGCCGCGGCTTCACGTTGAACAGGCCGAAGATCTCGTCCTCGTTCAATCCCAACGATGGCGGCGGGCCGTTCTGGCCGAGCATCTCTTCGAAGAGTTGCCGCTTCTTTTCCAGCACTTCCGCGATGCGGCCTTCGATTGTGTTCTGGCAGATGAACCGCTTGACGAAGACCGTCTCCTTTTGGCCGATGCGATGGGCGCGGTTGATCGCCTGGTCCTCGATCGCGGGGTTCCACCAGCGGTCGAACAGGAAGAC
>JACQFG010000172.1 GCA_016200155.1 Planctomycetota bacterium
TGATGTAGATGCGATCGCCCAGAACGAGCGGCGTCGATCGGCTGCCGAAGGGGGCCTTCCACTTGATGTTGCCGGCAACCTTGTCGGGCAGGTTCTTGTCGGGCGAGGCGCCGGTCTGAAACGGGCCGCGCCAGTGCGACCAGTCGGACGCGGACGCGGTCAAAGGCAACGCGGCGAGGCACAAGAAACATGCGATACGTCGTGTCATGGGGGTCCCTTTCCGAATTCGTTTAGCGCCCGCGCGGCGCCGCGCGAACGCTAAACGGATGGCGGTTTGATTACGATTCGTTTTGCCTTCATCTCAAAGCGCGGCAACGATCCCGCTGCGACGACGGTCACGTCCGCGCGAAACATCAACTCGTCGCGCACCGCGTCGGCGACGCGCCGGGCCACGTCGGCGCTCGCTTCGATTTCGATGAACATCTCTGCGAGCGGCGCCTGGCGATCGATGGTCACGCGGTATTCGACGATTTCCGCAAAGCGCCGCAGCACGTTCTCAAGGGCGGACGGATAGAAGTTATTGCCGCGGATGGCGATCATGTCGTCGGTGCGACCGAGGATGCCGCCGGCGAGGCGCATCCACTTGCGTCCGCACGGGCACGGGTTCGGATCGACACGAACCAGATCGCCGGTGCGATAGCGAATCAGCGGACTGCCGGCCCGGCCCAGGTTCGTCAACACGAGTTCGCCGACTTCACCCGGCGCGGCGAGCCGAGCCCCGTAAGGGGCCGGTTGCCGATCAACGACCTCCGCGTAATAATCGTCCTCCAGTATATGTAGACCGCCGGGGTTGGCCGGGCATTCGATCGCGAGCGGTCCGATTTCGGTCATGCCGCTGTGATCGAAGACGCGGGCGTTCCAGGCTTCCTCGATGCGTCGGCGCGTCGCCGGGATGCTGCCACCCGGTTCGCCGGCGACGATCAGACAACGCACGCCGTCGATCTTGACGTTCTGCTCTTTCGCAAACGTCGCCAGGTGCAGCGCATAGGTCGGCGTACACAGCACGACGGTCGCACGGTTGTCAAGCAGCATCCGCAGCCGGGCGCCGCTCGACAAACCACCGGACGCCAAGCACAAACAGCCGCGCCGGCTTGCGGACTCGAACGCCGTCCAGAAGCCCAGGAACGGCCCGAACGAGAACGCGAACAGCAGCCGATCCGCCGACGTCACGCCGACGACGTCGAACATCTTGTCCCAGCAGCCGAGCATCCGATCCCAGCTCTCCGGCGTATCGAGCCAGCGCAACGGCGCTCCACTCGTTCCCGACGTCTGGTGCAGGCGCGTGTAGCGCTCGAGCGGATACGTCAGCAACTCGCCATACGGCGGCACCGCGGCCTGGCTGGCGACCAGCTCGTCCTTCGTCGTGAACGGCAACGCGTTCCAGTCGTCGAGCGGCAGTCCGGCGAACTTGCGCGCGTAGAACCGATTCGCGGGTAGGATCGTTCGCAGCAGCTCGGCGAGGCGCGGGTCCATGATTTTTTTGTTTAGCCGCAACGCCGCAGGCGTGCGCGATTCGCCCAGTCCACGCACGCCTGCGGCGTTGCGGCTAAACGTCAATTGATCTTGAACGCAAAGATATACTCGTGATCGCGCAAATAAAGATGTCCGTTGGCGATCGCCGGGTGCGCCCACACTCTCGCTTGCCGGCTCGTGTTGCGATTCGCGGGAATCTGCGACTTCACCGGGATCGAGAAGGTGCTGATCAGCTTGAACGCCGTGCTGTCCGCCTCGACGAGGCCGACGTCGCCGTCGTCGGTGTAGAGGTAAAGCAATCCCTCCGCGGACACAATGGAGCCGCTGATGCAGCCCAGCTTGTTCTTGAGTGTCCCGGCGTGGGTCCATTGGACGGTGCAGGTCTTCGGTTCCTGGCAGACCCACTTTTTGGATTCGCTGTGGCCGTAGAGATAATCGCCGATCAGGACGAGGCCGCCGTGGGTGTTTTGCACTTTCAGCTTGACGGCGTTGGTCTTGTAGGTCGGTTTGGCGGTCCCGTCCTTGCCGATGTCGAAGAGCTGGCAGCCGCCGCCGAAGCCGGCGCTGACGAAGACGGAATTGCCGATGACGATGGGGCTTGAGCCGATGCCGTCGTTGGTTCCCTTGAAGAACGTCTTGGTCCAGAGGGTGTTGCCGTTCTTGGCATCGATGCCGGACACGGAGCCGCTCTCGTTGCCGGCGGTGTTGTCGTAGCTGGTCTGGATGTACTGGCGAACGCCGTGGAGGTCGGCGGCGACGATCGACGAGAATGGCGCCGCCTCGACCAGCGCGCCGCTGCGCCAGACGACGGCGCCGGTGTCTTTCTTGAGAGCGGCGAGCGTCCCCTTCGGCCAGCCCGGCGTGCAGATCACGTGGTAGCCGTCGATGAGCGGCGACTCGCTGTGGCCGTACTTGTCCATGATGACGCCGCCCAGGTCCTTGACGAGGTGCTTGCGCCAGACCGCTTTACCTTTCTTGGTGATGTCCAGGCAAACGAGCTGACCTTCCCCGCCCAGGGCGTACAGGAAATCGCCGTCGATGGTCGGGGTGCTGCGCGGGCCGTCGCCGTAGCTGTTGGCGTTGACGATGACGACTTTGCCTTGCTTGTCCTTCCTCTCGACAAGCATCTCGTAGAGCGGCCCAATCTTGACGCGCCAGAGTTCCTTGCCGTCCTTCGCGCTGATGGCGATGGCATATTCGCCGGTGAAGTTGGCGTCGGTGCCGAGGGTGTAGATGACCCCCTTGACGACGGCGACGCTGGAGCAGCCGAGGCCGGCGTCCTTGAAGGTCCAGGCGAGCTTCGGGCCTGTGTTGGGCCACATCTTGAGCAGGCCTTTTTCCTTGGAGATGCCGTTGCGATCGGGCCCGCGAAACTGTGGCCAATCGTCGGCCAGCGCGAGCGAGCCGATGAGCAGAAAAGCGAGCGAAACGAGCAGCCGAATCTTCATGGGAGCCTCGTCGAAATCAAGATGCGAGCAGGCAGGCGGGTCTATGTCCAAGTATACGCAGATCGCGTTTACCTGCCAACTGCCACGCGCGGCAAACGCGGTATCATAACAAGTGACATCGCACTCGCTCCGGAGGATCCCGTCATGAAACGCTGGCTCATCTCGATCGTCCTTGTCCTCGCTGGCTTTACTGCCGGCAGTGCCCTGTGGCTGCAAGGGCAGCCGAACCCGCAGGCTGTGTTGCCGCGCGAATTGACGTCGTACCGCGACGTCGTCAAGCGCGTGCTGCCGGCGGTCGTCAGCATCGAAACCTATGCCAAGCCCAAGTCGGGGGCGAAGAACCCGCAGTTCTTTGACGATCCCAATATCCCCGAGCCGTTTCGCAAGCCGCCGGGCAAATCCGCCGATCCCGATCGTCTCGGCTTCGGCTCCGGGTTCCTCGCCGATGCCGCGGGCGTCGTCGTCACCAACTATCACGTCGTCGAAGGGGCCGAGGTCGCGGTCGTACTGCTACACGATGGCCGAAAGTTCAGCTCGAAGAACATTCGCGTCGATCGCCGCACCGACGTCGCGATCATCCTGCTCGACGCCAAGGACGTGCGCTTCCCGGCGCTCGAGTTCGGCGATTCCGACGCGATGGAGATCGGCGATCGAGTCCTTGCCGTCGGCGCTCCGTTCGGCCTGGCGGGGTCGGTGACGCAGGGCATCGTCAGCGCCAAGGGACGCAATGGGCTCAACATGAGCATGTACGAAGATTTCCTGCAGACCGACGCAGCCATCAACCCGGGCAACAGCGGCGGACCTCTAGTGAACCTCGAAGGCAAGGTCGTCGGCATCAACGCCGCCATCAAGAGCAAATCGGGCGGCTTCCAGGGCGTCGGCCTCGCGGTTGCCAGCAACCTCGCCAAGTCGGTCGTGCCCGCCCTGCGCGAGCATGGCGCCGTCAAGCGCGGCTACCTCGGCGCCCACATCCGCGAACTCGACCGCGACGTCGCCGACCGCCTCGGCGCACCGAAAGAGGGCGGCGTGGTCGTTGCCGAGGTATTCGACAAGACTCCTGCGTCGAAAGCGGGCCTGAAAGCGGGCGACATCATCACGACCGTTGCCGGCAGGTCGGTCAAGGACGGCAATGCCTTGCAGAAGGTCATCGCCGCCTTGCCGATCGACAAGGCGGTCGATGTCGACGTGATCCGCGCCGGCAAGACCGAACGGCTCACCGTCGTCATCGAGGAACAGCCCGCGGAGTACGGCGTCACGCCCGCCGCGCCGGCGCCGCGCAACATCCGGCCTGCCCCGCCCGGCGTTGCCATCGACGCGCTCGGCATCGACGCAACCGAACTCACCGACGATCTCAGTGACGACCTGGGCCATCGCAAGGGCGCGCAGGGCATCGTCATCACGCGCGTCCACGACGCCGGGCTCGCAGCCGTCGCCGGCCTCAAGGTCGGCGCCGTCATCAGCAAGATCGACGCCACGCGCATCACAAACCCCGCCGCTGCCCAAAAGGCGCTGCAAGCCGCCGATCTGCAGCGCGGTATTGTCCTGCAAGTCGCCACGGTCCAGGGCGGTGTCAGCTATGTGCTGGTGAAGAGCCTCCGATAGAAATGAGCGGATTGATCTTTCGCCGCGCCTTGGTCCGGGTTAGGATGTGATCATTGAAGGAGAGCCACGCATGACCGCCACTGCAAAATCGCTGCTGGAATCCGCCTTGACATTGCCGCAAGAAGAACGCCGTGCAATCGCCGAAGCACTCCTGGAAAGCGTACCGGACGATATTTCGGAACTCGACGAAGAGGCTTTTGCAGCGGAGCTGCGGCGGCGCAGCGACGAGATGAAGAAAGATCCGAGCTGCGGCATCCCTTGGTCCGAGCTGCGAAAAATGAGATGACCACGAGCCAAGAAACGCGCAAATGCGATTTCACCCACTCGCCTCGAAGGACTATCTGAAGGCGATCCGATCCTATGAGCGCGAATCGGAGCGCGCGGCGGAGCGCTTCATCGCCGCAGTGGACGTCGCGCTGGAGCAAATTTCGGACAATCCTCTGCTTTGGCCCAAGTACGACGAACGGTTTCGCTGGATAAGCCTTCGCCGGTTCCCCTATATCCTGTATTTCGAGATCCTCGACGATACACCGATTCAGATCATCGCCGTCGCACACAAGAGTCGAAAACCTGGTTATTGGAAGCGACGGGCCAAGAAGCGATAGCAAGTCCAAGGAAGGAACCCCGCATGCCCGCCAAGCCGACTCTCATCCCGCTCTGGGTCAAGCTCGCCTACACCGCGTTCATGGCGGTGCTGTTGCCGATCTACCTGAAGAATTACGGCGCCAGCAACTTTCTCTACTTTTGCGATGTCGCGGCCATCATGACGCTGGTGGCCATCTGGCTGGAAAGTCCGCTGCTCTTGTCGGCGGCGCTGGTCGGCATCTTCTTGCCGCAGATGCTGTGGGTTGCTGACTTTCTCGTCGAAGTGGCGGGTCGGCTGCTCGGCAGAGGCTGGCACCTGACCAGCATGACGAAGTACATGTTCGACCCGCCGTACTTCTTGCGGTTCCTGTCGTTCTTTCATTTTTGGCTGCCGTTTCTGCTGATGTGGCTCGTTTATCGCGTCGGCTATGATCGGCGCGGCGTGCTGTTGTGGTCGGGCATGATGTGGGTGCTGTTGACCGTGTGCTACGCCTGGATGCCGCCGACGAGTCCGAAGATCGACTCGGTTACCAAAGAGCAATTGCGCGACCCGAACAAGCCGGTGAACATCAACTATGTCTACAACATTCAGAGCGACGACGAGCCGCAGCAGTGGATGGATCCGGACTTGTATTTTGCGGCATATCTGGCGGTGCTGCTGGCGATTTACGCGGTGACGCATGCACTTTTCCTGGCGACGCTGCCGCACCGAACGCCGATCGCGCCGCCCAAGAATATCGCGGATCCGCCGCTTGCGGCTTAGCGTTCGCTTGGCGCTGCGCGAACGCTACCAGCTTGAACCCGGCTTTCGCATACATCTCGCGATACTCCGCCTCGGTGCGCTCGCGGCCGCCGGGCAGGACCAGCATGTTGAGGTCGAGCCATTTCGCCGGCTGCATCACGTTGCCGGGCTTGACGACCATTTCGATGACCAGCAGTCGGCCCGTCTTCGGGATCACCTTGCGGATGTGAGTGAGGATCGTGTGGCATTGCTCGTCGGTCCAGTCGTGGATGATGTGCCGCATCTGATAGGCATCGCCGCCGGTTGGGGCCGACTCGAAGAAGCTGCCGGCGATCGTCTGGCAGCGCGACGTCAGGCCGGCGTCGGCGAGGTTCTTTTTGGCGCGTTCGATGACGCCGGGCAAGTCGTAGAGGATGCCCTTGATGGCGGGATTTTTCTTGAGGACTGCGCTGAGGACGGTGCCGTTGCCGCCGCCGATATCGACGAGGGTATTGACGCCGGTGTAGTCGTAGGCGTCGATCATCGCCTGCGTCTCCGGGCCGTGGAAACCGGTCATGGCGGCGTCGAATATCTTCGCTTGCTCGGGATGCTCCGACAGCCAGTCGAACACCGGCTTGCCGTAGATGTGATCGAACGCCGGCTTGCCGGTCTGCACGCTGTAGAGCAGATCGCCCCACGAGCGGAAGTGCTCGTCCCCCATCATCATGGCGACGGCCCACATCGAGCCGTGCTGATCAAGTAAGCATTCGGCCATCGGCGTCAGGTGGAACTTGCCGTCGGTTTCTTCGCGAAAGATTTCAACGCTGGCGAGGGCGCGCAACAAGCGATAGAGCGCCTGTGGCTGCGTTTTCGTCGTCTGGGCCAGTTCGGCCGCGGTCTTCGGGCCGGCCTTGATCAAGTCAGCGAGCTTGAGCTTGGCAGCGACATGGATCGACTGCGCGGTCCAGTAGCTGGTGATCATCTGGATCAGCTGCTGGCGCGGCGCGGGTTTCTGGTCGGACATGGTGCGTTCTCCGTTGCGGGATATGGCGATCCGTTCAACGGACAACGTATGAGCTGAATGCCAACCGTCCAGCCGCTTGCGGCTTAGCGTTCGCATGGCGCCACGCGAA
>JACQFG010000176.1 GCA_016200155.1 Planctomycetota bacterium
ATCCCAAAAAGGCCGGTCCCTCCATGGACCGGCCTTTTTCATTGCGCTTTCTCTTCGTGCCCTTCGTGGCCCTTCGTGGATCATTTCTCCCAGCGAAACACCCGGTGGTTCATGCTGTCGACGATGTACAGCGTCCCGTTCGCATGAACATAGACCCCGTGCGGCTCGTTGAACGATACGCTCAATGGTTCGCCGCCGTCCTGCGATTCGCCTTTCTTACCGGTCCCCGCGAGCCGAACGATCTTGCCGTCCTTGGGCGTGAACTTGCGAATGACGTGATTGGCGGTGTCGGCAATGATGACGTTGTCGTCGAGATCGACGCAGAGATGCTTGGGGCCGTTGAGCGTGGCCTTGCGGGCGTCGCCGCCGTCGCCCGAGTTGCCCGCCTTGCCCGTGCCGGCGCGCGTGCGGATCTTGCCGGCCGCATCGACGACGCGCAAGGCATGCCCCGAGCGTTCGAGGATGTAAACGTTCCCCTGGCGATCGACGCAGGCGGCCCGCGGATCGACGAGCGGCTGCGTTCTTGCGTCGGCGCCGTCGGTTGGGACGCCTTTCTTGCCGTTGCCCGCGACGTGATGGATGACGCCTGTCTTCATGTCGACGACGTGAATCTTGCGGTTGTCGAGGTCGGTGAGATAGAGCCTGGAGAAGTCGGCGTTGAAGGCGACGCAGTAGATGCCGCCCAGCTCGGCGCCCGCCGCCGGTCCGCCGATGCCCTTGTCGCCCTTCGTGCCGACGCCGGCAAAGGCGCTGATTTTCCCGGATGGGTCGATCTTGCGCACACGGTTGTTCCAGGTGTCGGCGGCGTAGATGACGCCGTCGGGCGTGACGGCGAGGCTGTGCATGCCGTTGAAGGCAGCGTCGAGGGCCCGGCCGCCGTCGCCGGAGTTGCCCTTCTTGCCGGTGCCCGCGAGGATCGTGAAGTTACCCTTGGGATCGACTTTCAAGATGCGCTGGCCTTGCAGCTCGGCGAGGTAGTAGTTGCCCGCCTTGTCGAAGTCGATGCCGAACGGCTGGATGAGCTTGGCCTGCGTGGCCGGGACGTTGTTGTCCATGGTTCCGCCGCCGGCGATGCGCACGAGCTTGTCGGCATGCGCCGGCTGAATGACGATCAACACACTGGAAACGATCAGCAGATACTTGCGCATGTCGGCTCCTGAAATAAGTCCCCTGAGCCCGCAGCGCAAGCAAGGGCCGTCCCTCGCTTGCGCTGCGGGCTCAGAACAAAAAAGAGCGAAGGACCAAATGTCCTCCGCTCTTTGTATGTCGCTTTCAGGATCGATGGCAGAAAAATGTGGGGCAGAAAAATGAAAAATCGCGTTCGCCGACACTCAACCGTTGCCTCGCATTTATTTTTCTGCCCCCCATTTTTCTGCCATGACCGGCATCTCACGATTCCAAATACAACATCCGCCCGCAGTTCTTGCACAACAGGAACATCTCGTGCTTCAGCTCGTTCAGCATCTGCGACGTGATCTCGGTGTAGCACGCCGAGCAGGTGCGGCCCGTGACGCCGGCGAGCGCCTCGATCCCCTTGGCGGCGACCAGGCGATCGTACTTGAGGCGCGCGTCCCCTTCCAGCGTCGCCTCGGCGGCTTTTAGTTCCTCTTGCGAACGCGCCTTGTCCTCGACGAACCGGGCCAGGCGCTCCTGCTGGTCCTTCTCGAACTGGGCGAAGTCGGCCCGCGCCTTCTTGACGATCGCCTCGGCCTCGGGCAGCTTCGCATTCTTTTCCTCGGTCTCGGCCATCATCGTGAGGATCTCGTCCTCGTGCTTGGCGACATGCGCCTTCTCCGAGGCGATCTCGGCCTTGAGCGTGTCGTACTCCTTGCGGTTGCCGGCCTCGTCCATCTGCTTTTCGTACTTCTTGATCTGGGCCTGCGTTGCCTTGACCGATCCTTCCTTGTCGCGGATCTCGGCGCCGAGGGTCTTGAGCTGTTCCTGGGTTTGCTTGAACGCCTCTTCCTGGTTGGCGAGCTTTTTTTGCTGAGTCGCGAGCTGCTTGGGGGCCTGCTCCGTCTTGACTTCGAGGTCCTTGATGTGGCGGCGCAGGCGGTGCAGTTCTTTCAGAATGACGGCGGGACCTGGCATTGCGATCTCCACTCGGTATTCGTTTAGCGCCCGCGTGGCGCCACGCGGACGCTAAACGAAGACAGGAAGGCGGAACGTCATTCTATCAAAAAAAAATCGCCGGTCGCAAAGGACCGGCGATTCCTGGATCAACCTTGTTGTTGATGCTGCTTCTGGCGAGCAGCATCGAGGAACCCTTCGAGCTGCCGGCTGCGCACCGGATGCTGCAGCTTGCGGACCGCTTTCGCCTCGATCTGGCGGACGCGCTCTCTTGTCACCTTGAAGATTCGGCCCACCTCTTCGAGTGTGTAGGTGTAGCCGTCCCCCAGGCCGTAGCGCAGCTTGATGATCTCGCGCTCGCGGTAAGTCAGCGTCTTCAGGACGTGCTCGATCTTGTCCTTGAGCATCTCCTGCGTGGCGGCGTTGACGGGCGACTCGGCTTGCTCGTCCTCGATGAAGTCGCCGAAGTAGCTGTCCTCGCTCTCGCCGACGGGGCGATCGAGGCTGATCGGGTGCTTGCTGATCTTCATCACACGGCGCGTCTCGTCGATCGTGATGCCGGCTTCCTTCGCCGTCTCCTCGATCGTGGGCTCGCGGCCCAGCTGCTGCAGGAGCCGTTTGGAGACGTTGCGCAACTTCGACATCGTCTCGATCATGTGCACCGGGATACGGATCGTGCGGGCCTGATCGGCGATGGCGCGGGTGATGGCCTGGCGGATCCACCAGGTGGCATAGGTCGAGAACTTGTAGCCGCGACGATATTCGTACTTGTCGACGGCACGCATCAGGCCGGTATTGCCTTCCTGGATGAGATCGAGGAACGACAGGCCGCGATTGCGATACTTCTTGGCGATGGAGACGACGAGGCGCAGGTTGCCGCCGGAGAGGGAGCGCTTGGCGTCTTCGTATTCGGTGAAGCGTTCCTTGATGGACTGGACGCGCTTGCGGAGCATGGCGGGGTCTTCGAGCGTCATCATCATCAGGTCGCGCAGCTCTTTTTCGAGGGCGGCGCGGTCCTCGCTGCACGAACGCTGGCCTTGCAGGGCGCCGATAGTCTGCTCGAGCTCGTCCATGCGCTTCGAAATCTGTTCGAGCCGTTTCATGAGCGGTTGAACACGCTGCGTGCGGATCGACAGCTCCTCGACCAGCGTGACGGCCTTGCGGCGCCGCATCTTCAGGCTGCGGCGATAGAACCGGCGCTCCTCCTCGGAACGGCGCTCGTCGACTCCCTTGATGAAGTCCTCGATGTTCTGCTCGAGCAGATGCTCCAGCGTCTTGAGGTTGTGCGGCATGCGCTGGAGGATCTTGTCCTTTTCGAGGTTCTCGGTGAGCGACACCTTGATGGTGCGATCGAACGGCAGCTCATTGGTATGGACGCGCTTGAGCGTCTCGACGACCTGGGCCAGGGCGTAATCGCATTCGAGCACCTTGCGGCTGAAGCGCTTGCGGGTGACCTCGATCTTCTTGGCCAGCTCGATTTCTTCCTTGCGGTTGAGGAGGGGGATCGAGCCCATCTGGGTGAGGTACATGCGGACGGGATCGTCGATGCGTTTGCCGTCGCCTTCTTCGAGAGCGCCCAGGTCGAGTTCGCGCAGGTCCGCTTCGATTTCGTCGGTGGGCTCGACGGTGAGCTTGCCGTTCTTCGACTCGCGTTCGTCGATGTCGGCCTCGTCGATCAGGTCGATGCCTTGCTCTTCCAGGAGCATGAGAAGCTGATCGAGCTTCTCGGGGTTGACGGCGTCGTCGGGAAGGTACTCATTGACCTGGCTGTAGGTCAGGTAGCCCTTCTGCTTGCCCGAATCGATGAGCGTCTTCAGGCCGTCGTCGAGTTTCAGTTCCATTGAAGCCCCCTATTCCATTGCAAATTGCCGATTGCAAATTTCAAATTTGAAATCTGCAATTTGCAATTTGCAATGAGGAGTTTATTGGTGATCTCGCAACTTCTTGAGCAGCTCCAGCGCGTCGGCGGGGGCTGCGTCTTGCATTTGGTTCTTGATCGCCAGCTTGCGGCGCAGCGTTTTGCGTTCGCGAAACCGCTCCAGGACCTTCTGGAACACGCCCGGACGATCCGGGTAATCGAGGCCTTTTTGGGCCAGGTCGCGCATGCTTTGCCACAACTTTTCATTATCGATGATGCCTTGCAAATGGTCCAGGTCAGCTGGTTGCCCTGAGGCGTGGAGGCGGTAAAGCGCCTCGATCACTTTGCGCAGACCAGGATGCTCCATTTCGTCTTCGGCAATCTCGACGGCAGCACGCGGAACCAGCGCCGGCTCGGCCAGCAAAAGCTCCAGAAGCTCGCGTTCATGCAACGGCGCCGGACCCGCCTTCGTCTCGGCCGGCGCAGCCTGCGCCTCCGCCTCGGCCGGCGGGTTGTGCGGCGTTTCGCGCGGCGCGGTCCGGTCGCTTGCGCTCCCGGCTCGCTTTGCGCGCAGTTCCTTCAAACGCGCCCATATCAGGTCCTCCTTGATGAGTAGGCGTTGGGCGATCCGATTCACCATCAGGGCGAGCTTAACCGAACGCTCGTTCGGCGTCAGGGCCAGGATGCCGAGCAATTCCTCGGCCGCTTGCCGTTGTCCATCGACGCCGCGCGCGCCATGCTTGGCCCAGGCGTGCTGCAGCTTGTACTCGAACACGTCGACGGCGCCCTCGAGGGCCGCTCGGAAAGGCTCGGGGCCTTTCGCAACGAGCAAGTCGCACGGGTCGAGTCCTTCGGGCAACGTCGCGATGCGCAGGTCCAGGTCGTTCTTGACGAAGACCTCCAGCGCTCGATCCACACCGGTGTCGCCGCCGGCGTCCGCATCGAATACCAGGACCACGCGCGGCACGATGCGCTTGAGCTGCTTGATGTGCCGCTCGTTCAGCGCCGTGCCCATGGTGGCGACCACCTGCGCGATGCCGTGCTGGTGGGCCATGATCACGTCGGTGTAGCCTTCGACGATGGCGAGGTAGCCGGTCTTGGCGGCGGCCTGTTTCGCCAGGTCGATCCCGTAGAGCTGGTCGCTCTTCGAAAATATTGCCGTTTCCGCGGAATTGTAGTATTTCGGCGGAGGTCGATCCGCCGATACAACAGACGAAGGCAGAATCCGCCCGCCGAAACCGACGGTGCGGCCCTGAACGTCGCGAATCGGAAACATGACCCGATCGCGAAACCGGTCGTAGTGCCCCTTCTGCTCATTCCGCTTGGCGATCAGCCCGACCTGTTCCAGGAGATCGAGCGAGATCTTCTCTTTCAGCGCCCCCTGCACCAGCCATTCCCACGCATCCGGCGCGTACCCCAGCCCGAACTGGCGGATCATGCCAAGATTCAACTGGCGCTCGCCCAGATAATCGCGGGCAACTTCGGCGCTCGGCGCGTCGAGCAGGCAGCTCTGGTAGCGTGCCGCCGCCCATTTCATCACGTCAAGCATACCCGCCTTGCTGGGTCCGGCAGAGATTTTTTGATTTTTTTCTAAAGAAATGCCGGCGCGCTGTGCGAGAGTTCTGAGCGCTTCGGGAAATTCGACATGATCCATCTTTTGCACGAACGTGAAGACATCCCCCCATTCGCCACATGCCCAACACTTGTAGCTCTGTTTGCGCGGATCGACCACCAGGGATGGATGCTTGTCTTCGTGGAAGGGACAGAGGGCCTTGAAGGTGGGGCCGGCGGGGCGCAAGCTGAGGTAGCTGCCGACGACATCGACGATATCGTTTGCTTCTCGAATCCGTTCGCGCAGGGCTGTGCGATCGTCGTTCACGGAGCACCTGGGGGCCGAAGACGCGAAAGCGATAGACGGGTGCTTCGCATCGACAGCGAGAACGCCTCGCGCGTTTCTCGCAATCCCAGAATTGGCACGCGGCATATGCACTTCGAGGCTCCCCTTCCGTGGGTTGCTGCCAGTCCATCCCTGCACAATCGATCATTCCGATCTTCCGGAAATTATAGATGGTGCCGATTTTTCAGTCAAGGGGCGGAAGCGGCGACCACGGATTACACGGATGGCACGGATAAGGATTCCGGCGCGCTTCTTGTCTTATCCGTGCGATTCGTGTAATCCGTGGTTGGATCGTTGGTGAAGGACCTGCAAGGAGACAGCGATGATAATCGTGGTGTACCTGATGATCGGCCTGGTGATCGGCAGCGTCAGCGGCGTGATGGGGATCGGCGGCGGCGTGCTGCTGGTGCCGGCGCTCATCTGGCTGTGCGGGTTCAAATCGAACGAGGCGGCCGGGACGTCGCTCGCCGTGCTGATTCCGCCGATCGGATTGCCGGCGGCGTGGCGAGCCTACAACGCCAACTACGTCGATCTGGAGGCGGCGCTATGGATCGCGGCCGCGTTCACGATCGGCGCCTATGCGAGCCGGGGGCTGGTCGAATACATCTCGGATTACTGGTTCCGCCTGGCGTTCGGCCTCTTGATGATGTTCGTGGCGTTTCGGTTCATGCTTGCTTCGGACTCGGAGGCGGCCAGCGCCGCGGGCGGCCTGGGGGCAGCATGTTTGGCATGGGTGGCGTATTTCGGGTTGAAAATGCTCGGTCGCCGTCATCTGCCGCCGCCGAGCCTGGGTCAGCTGGTTCAAACGCAGCACGAAGGCCGGCCCGTGGATCGGGATTATCAGATATGACGACTGACTGCTTGCGTTTAGCGTTCGCATGGCGCCGCGCGAACGCTAAACGCAAGCCGATCACCTTTGAAAGATCGGCAGATAGTGCGCTGGCACCGACAGCACGATGACGGCGATACTCGTCTGATACACCGGCCCGACCTCGCGGCGATTGGTCGTGGACCAGCTGCCGTCGGCGTGTTGGCTGCCGGACGTCACGAAGTACTTGACGAGCCGGCCGTACCAGTCTTCCCAGTCCTTGCCGCCCACCTGGTGCATCGCATGAGCGGCGTAATAATGGCCGTAGTAGAAGTGGATCGGCGAATCGAAGTTGCGGTGCAGGTAATCGACCGGGTTGGGCTTCTTCTCCTCGCGCATCTTTTTCAGGCGATCGTCGTTGTATTCCCCCGTGAGGTAAAGCACGCAGACGCCGGCAGCGGTACGCGCGAAACCCGGGGTGCTGCCGGGCATGTAGGCGAACCCGCCTTGCTGCGGACGATAGCAGGAGTTGATGTAGGCAAGCGCCTTCTTCATCGTGGTGTCGGGAACGTGCATACCGGCGTTCTTGCCGGCGCGCAGGGCCATCACCTGCATGATCGTGACCGAGATATCGGCGCCGGTCGGGTGCGGCTCGTAGCGCCAGCCGCCGTTGGTCGCCTGGCTGCGGACGATGAGATCGACCGCCTTCTTGACGACCGGCTTGAGCGTGTCATCGCTGCCTTGGCCGTAGAGTTCGGCGAGGGCGAGCGTGGCCATGGCATGGCAATACATGTTGCCGCCGCGGGCGCCGACGAGGTAGCCGTCGAGTTCGCGCTGGCTGGCGACGAGGTAGCGGGCGGCCTTGGAGACCTCGGGACCGTACTGGCCCTGGTTGGGCAGATGCCCCTGCGACATGAACGCGAGCATGGCATAGGCGGTGATCGCCGTGTTGTGCGCGTAGGCGCCGTCGGAAAACGAGCCGTCGGGGTTCTGCCGGTCCTTCAGCCAGGCGAGAGCCTTGGCGGTCGCCTTCTTGGTGGCGTCATCCATCTCGACTTTTTTTTCCTTGTCCTTGTCCTTTTCCTGAGCGCGCACGGCGGGGACAAGCACGAGGGACGTAAGGACTAGGGAGACGATGAGGCGTCGCATGGAAGACACTCGAGGGTTGGAAGAAGCAACTTGTTTACGTTTAGCGTTCGCAGGGGGCCCTGCGAACGCTAAACGTAAACCAGTTGTTGATTGTCAAAATTGATGTAGCGCCGTTAGCGCGGCGGCATCGGCGCCGGCGCAGGACCCGTGGCGGGTCGGCCGCGGGCGATGTTGATGTAGTACTGCTGGATCAGGTTGGCGTACTCGGGCGGCAGGTTGCCGCTCATCGCCTGGCGGATCAGCTCGCGCTGGCGGGGGGGCAGGTTCATGAAGGCGCCGTCGCCCGAGACGTCGTTGAGCTGCGACTTCTTGTTGCTGAGAGTGCCGTCGGCCTTGCGATCGCCTTCGCCCTTGGCGGTGTTCTTTTCGTCGGCCTTGCCGCCCTTGCCATCTTTGCCCTTGCCTTGCCCGTCCTTGGCCTGGCCGTCCTTGGCCTGGCCGTCCTTGCCCTGACCGTCTTTGGCTTGACCGTC
This sequence comes from Planctomycetota bacterium, assembly GCA_016200155.1. Lineage (GTDB taxonomy): Bacteria > Planctomycetota > Planctomycetia > Gemmatales > Gemmataceae > SIAQ01. Next base: position 8,256 of record JACQFG010000176.1, read on the forward strand.
TTTGCCCTGGCCGTCCTTGCCCTGACCCATCGGGTCGCCCATGCCCTTGTCGCCCTTGTCGCCCTGGCCCTTGTCGCCCATCGGGTCGCCCTTGGCCTGATCGCCGGGCTGCTGACCCATGGCTTTCTCGAGGGCTTGCAAGGCCTGATTGAGGTTGTCGGCGGCCTTCTGCTGAGCGTCGCCGGCCTGACCGGGCTGGCCCTTTTGCAGGTCCTGCTGGGCCTGCTGCAATTGCTGCTGGGCTTTCTCGAGCTGCGGCTGGACGGCTTGCGGCGCTTGCGCCTGTGCCTGAGCAAGCGCGGCCTGAGCGGCCTGCGTCGCTTCTTGCGACTTGGCCAACGCCTTGGTCGCGTCCATGAGGTCTTTCTGCTGCTTGGCGAGCTGATCCGGGTTCGGCTGACCCTGGCCTTTGTCGCCTTGACCCTTGTCGCCCTGGCCCTTATCGCCTTGACCCTTATCGCCCTTGGCCTGGGCCATCGGCTGATCGCCCTTCTGTCCGGCCATCGGGTCGCCCTTGGGCTGATCTCCGGCGTTTTTCGCCTGAGCCATCGGCTTATCGCCTTTATCGCCCTTGTCGCCCTTCGCCTGGGCAGCCTGCGCTTCACCCGGCTTGGCTTCGCCGGCCTTGGGCTGATCACCCTTGGCCATCGGGTCGCCCTTCTTGCCCTGATCGCCCTTCGCCTGCGGCATCGGCTGATCACCCTTCTGGCCCTTCGGCTGATCGCCCTTCGCTTGCGCCTTGGGTTGATCGCCCTTCATCGGCTGACCGTCCTTCGGCTCGGCCTTCGCCTGGCCCTTGGGCTGATCACCCTTCATCGGGTCGCCCTTGGCCATCGGCTCGGCGTTCTTGGCTTCGCCCGGCTGAGCCATATTTTCTTTCGCCTGGGCCGGCGGTTCGCCTTGCTTCGCTTCACCCGCGGGCTTGGCTTCACCCTGCTTCGCCATCGGCTCACCCTTCATCGGGTCGCCTTTCATCGGGTCGCCCTTCATCGGATCCGCCTTCGCCATCGGGTCGCCCTTCATGGGATCACCCTTCATCGGATCGTTCTTGGCGGCTTCTTGCAATTGCTTGAGCGCCTCCTTTTGAGCCTCCAGTGCCTGCGGGATCTCGCCCTTTTTGATCGCATCGGCGGCTTCCTTGGCAGCCTCGGCGGCCTTGGGGAGCTGAGCCTTCTCGGCGGCCTTGGCGATTTCGGCCTGCTGCTTGGCCAGGTCGCCCTTTGCGTCCTGGGCCATCGGCTGATCGCCCTTCATCGGGTCGGCCTTCGCCATCGGATCGTTCTTGGCGGCTTCCTTGGCGGCCTCGGCGGCCTTCTGGGCTTCCTTGATCGCCTCGGCAATCTGCTTGGCCGCGGCGTCGGCGTCCTTGTTCTTCATCGCCAGCTCATCGGCGGCTTGCTTCGCCTTGAGATCGTTGAGGGCGTTCTTCAACTCCTTGGCCGCCTCGTCGAGCTTCTGGGCGGCTTGCTTCGCCTGCTCGGCGCCGGGCTTGGCTTCGTTCTTGTCGAGCTGATTCTTGGCGGCTTCCATGTTCTTGCCGCTCTCATCGATCTTCTGCGCCGCCTTTGGAGCGGCGTCCTTGATGTCCTTCGCGATGTCGGCCGCCTTCGGCTGGATCGCGCCTTGCTCCTTGGCAAGGTCCTTGTTGGCGGCGGGGTCGGCCTTGGGTTGAGCCGCGTTCTTGTCGGCTTCCTTGGCGACGCCCTTTTCTTGCTTGGCGACGTTGTCGAGCTTTTCCGCCGCGGCTTCGAGCTTGGCAATGTCGGCCTGACGCTTCTCGATCTCGGCAGCCTTCTCGGCCAGCTCGTTGCGGGCTTGCTTCAGGTTGTCGAGCGCCTTGTCCTGCTTGTCGACGGCCTCCGGCGACTTCTTGTTGTCGAGGTTCTTGGCGGCTTCCTTCATCGCCTCGGCGGCCTTGTTGAGGGCGTTCTCGACCTTGTCCTTGTTCGGCAGCTGCGTGTTCTTCACATCGTCGGTCTTCTTGGCGAGGTCCTTCTGCTTCTCGGCCAATTCAGGCAGCTTGAGGTTCTGCTTGTCGCCGACAGTCTCTTTGGTCTCGTCGCGATTCTTGGTCTGGTCCTTGATGATGTTGTCCAGCTTCTCGATGGTGTTCTTGAGCGCGGCCAGCGGATCGGTCTTGGCCTTCTCGGCCTCGGCGATCATCTTGTCCAGCTCGTTCTTGGCGGCCTTCAGATTCTCCGTCGCCTTGGCTTGCGGGTCGGCGACTTTCTTCGTGTCGTTCTTGAGCAGATTCTCCTTGGCGGCGTTCATTTCTTTCTGAGCGTCGTCGAGCTTCTTGGCAGCGTCGGCGGCCAGCGGCTTGACCAGATTGGCCACGTCCTTCGTATCGAAGGCGAGCTGCGCCTGCTTCTCGGCCAGCTTGACGTTTTTGTCGGCGTTGACAGCGTCCTTGATCGCCTTGTCCTGAGCGGCCTTCGTTTCGGCAGCCTTGGCCTGAGCCGGCGTGATCTTCGGCAGCTGCTCCAGACCCGGCAAGGTGAGCTTGTTCGGGTCGGGCTTCGGCGCGTCGGTTTCCTTCTTGTTGACGTCGTCCGGCTTCTTCTCGTCCTGCTTGGCGATCTCTTGCTTGAGATCGTCCTGCTTGGCAATCGTCTGGTCGATCTTGTCGCGGGCTTCCTTCAGCACCGACAGGGCGTCGGCCGACACGCGCAGCACGCGGGCGATCTCTTGCATCTGGTTGGCGCTGTTCCACTGAATCTCGTTGGCCGACTGGAAGCTCGGCTGGCGATATTGCGGCAAGCCCTTCGTGCTCAGCTTCCTGGATGCTTCTTCGAGGTTCTCGGTCAAGCGGTACTTGGCGACGAGCAGGTCCATGGCGGCGACGCGCGTCTTCTGCTCGGCGTTGAGTTTCGGCGCGAGCTTGGCGACGTCCTTGATGAGATCGACGACCGATCGCTGCAGCCGGACCTGCGAGTCGCTTTGCAGCTTCATCTCGTTGCCCTGCTTGAGCAGCCGCTGATTGAGGAGCAGCTTCGACGTCGGCGACAGGTCGGACTTCGCGGAATCGATGAGGTCGCGCAGCGCCTGGCCTGACTTGAGGTGCATGGCGAGCTGGTCCTTGGCATGCTTCTCGAAGCGGTCGGCGGCGTGATCAAGCGACTTGACGGCGTCGAACCGGGAGACCATGTCGTGCAGGGCATCGAGCACCTTGGCGTGGCTTTCGATCGCCTTCCCGACGGCCTTCTCCGATTCATCGCCCGTCTTGGCGCGGGCGGCGTCGTCGAGCTGGCGGATCACGTCTTCCATCTGATTTCGGCTCAGCTTGGACAGCGAATCCGACATCTCTTCCATGATCTTCTTTTCGGGGGATTGAATGCCGTAGAACTGCATCACGCGCAGCATGGTGGTGATGCGGCGAACGACATGATCCGTCTCCGCCTGGACCTGTTTTTGCTTGTCCTGCTGATCGCGGAGTTCATCGCCCTGCGCGAACAGGCTCGGAGCGGCGGCAAGCATGAAGCATGCGGCGGCAGCCCAGGTCAGACAACGAATGGACTTCATGGGAATCCCCCCAAATTGGTTGATGGAGCCCTGGCGGGCCCCGGTCGGCTTCTTCTTCAATCAACGATGGTAACGCCTTACGTCTTCCCGTTCCAGTCGAATATACGCGAAATCTTCATCCCGGTCACGAACAAACCAGACGAAAACGCAAAGTTTTTCCCGCCTGCCCAAAGCCGTCAATCGGCAAGGTTTGCGGCACTTTCTGCGCCAACAATATTAGACACGCCGGCGCAGCGAAAGTTCCGCCGCTTGCGTGGTTCTGCTACGCCGCGAGCGGCTACTTCGGGAACACGCCCTCCTGGTGCGCTTTCAACTCCTTGATCTTGGCGTCCTGATTGTTGACCTGGCTTTGCCATGCCAGCCACTCGGTGACGGTCATCACGGTGCTGACGCGCGTCTCCGAGACTGCGAACGGGACGTCGCCGTACTTCGGCTCGCGGCTGGCGGCGTGGACCTTGATGCAGTACTCGATCTGGTCGCCCGACTTCAGCGTGAGCGCCTTGCCGGTCTTGCGATCGAGCAGGCCGTTGGTGTCCAGGAAATAACGGCCGCCGCCGACGGTTCGGCCCAGATTGCTGTCGGGTTGCGCGGACGGCATGGCATGAAACTGGACTTGCTGATCGAAATCGCTGTGGCGGAAGGCCCCGGTGGTCGGGTTGAAGACTGCCATCCAGACGAACAAGCCGCCTTTGCCCTTGCCGGCCGTGCGCAGCTCCTTGAGCGAGAAGCTGGTGGGGCTCTTGACTTCATCGATCGTGAAGGTCTTCTTGTCGCCGATTTCGGGGACGCCTTCGACGTCGACCAGCAGGACGAGTTCGCCGGCGCGGAGCCGATGATTTTCCTTCGTCGTGACCACGGCCGATTGCCCCTCTACCCCCTCGACGCTTTCGATCACGCCAAAGGCCGACGGCGCGGGCACCTCGGGCAGCGGCGCGGTGATCCAGGCGTCCTCATCGGCCGGCTCGTTGCCGCTCTCGTGCTTCTTGAGGACGCGATACATCACTTGCGCCTTGCCCAGGCCGTAGTTGCCGTAGCAGACGTAGGTGATGCGAATGTTGCCGCCGAGAATGACGGGGAGGCCTTCGAGGTCGAAGTCCGCGCGCTTGCGGGTGTCGGTGAAGGTATCGCGCAAGAGCGACACGGTCGGGGCATCCTCGGGGACGAGGCCGACGGTGCGGCGCGGCGGCGGGACGTTCTCGAAGCCGTGCTCGTCCTCGACGATGATGCGATAGCCGACGACGCGGTCGGTGAGATCGAAGCGGGCCGAGGCGGAGATCTCGTCGCTGCCGACGGCCATCCTGCGGCGATCGACGTTGGCGTTGGCTGCTTCCGCACCCTTGGGGCCGAGGCCCGGTTCGCCGAGCAATTCGATCCAGGCCTTGACGATCTTCTTTTGGGCCTGGATGTCGACGCGCACGGTGGAGCCGCGGATGCCGACGACGTCGCCGCGCGCTTGCGGGACCTCGTAACGGCGATCGTCGATGGTCATGTTCGGCTTTTCGGGCTTGAGGCCGCAGTAGGCCGGCAGCTGCACGAAGGCGTTGTTCGCGGTCACGATCGGCCGCGCGACCAGCTTCATCTCGGTCGGGCGTTTGGTGCGGCCGTCCGCGAGCCGGGCCGAGTAGACGAGGTCGACCGACGACGGTTTCACGAAGGTGCCGAAGAGGGCGCCGTCGTCGTCGGCTTTCAGGAATTTCAAATCGTAGCGCTGGGTCGATTCCCCGTCCGGGGTGACGTACAGGACGCCGACCATGTCCTGGGCATACTCGCCACGGACGCGAATCTGAATCGGGATGTCCTCGCCGATCGGCCAAACATGCTGCGAGGCGCCTTCCAGCGTCACCGAGTGCGGGATCTCGATCGGCAGCAGGAATTGCCGGCCGATCAGGCGCATGGCCATGCCGGGCCAGATGGCGACCGGGCAGCCGCACACCAGCACGATGGGAAACAGCACGCAGACCGAATAAATCAGCCGGCGATGATCGGCGAGCGCGCTGAACGCCCCGACTTTTTGCGTCAGCTTTTCCGCCTCACCCGTCACCACGCCGATCAGCTCTCTCGACATGCCCACCGTGTCCGCGCCGGGTTCGTTGAGCTGCACTGCCGAGATCAGCCGATGCTCGAACTTCGGCTTCTTCGCTTCCACCCACAACGCCATCAGCGAGTCGGGCATCCGCCGAATCTGCGGCAACAAGATGAACAGAATCCCCGCGAGCCCCGCGACGACGGCCTTGACGAAAAACATGCCCAGCAGAACGGCGAACGGCGTATCGCGGCGCCGGTCGATGAGCCAATCGACCAGCGAGAACAGAAACAGCAGCACGATCAGAATCGCCACCCAGCACGCCACGCCCCACACGAACGTCAGCAACCGTTCGCGCAGCCGCAATCCGGCCAGGTTGCTCTTGATGGAGGAAGGAACCATATTCTTATTCCCGCCGCTTGCGGCTTAGCGTTCGCATGGCGCCATGCG
>JACQFG010000177.1 GCA_016200155.1 Planctomycetota bacterium
CGGAACATCTCTCCCGAGCGTCCGTTGGGCCGAGTGGTTGGCACTTAGCCATTTCCGAGGGCTGCATGATCGCATTGAAATGTTCTCATTGTGGCCGCGTCGCGAAAGTCGATGACGCGGCGGCGGAGAGCACGGCGTTTTGCCCGGGGTGCGGCCAAAAAATGGCGAGCGACTCCACGCCGTACGCCAAGACCGTGTCTGCGCTCCCGCTCTCGGCCGCCGCTCAGGCTGACTTCACCTCCGCCGCGCCCACGCACAAGGAACCCGGCACCGACGAGACGCTGGCCCCGCACGCCTCGGGCCCGGTCGAGAAATTCGCCTTCCTCGGCCCCGCCGAAGCGCCCGACGAACTGGGCCGGCTCGGACATTATCGCGTGATGCGCCTGGTCGGACAGGGGGGCATGGGCATCGTCTTCGAGGCGATCGACACCCAGCTGCAGCGCCCCGTCGCCCTCAAGGTGATGAAGCCCGACGTCGCCAAGGATGAATCCGCCCGCCTGCGCTTCCTGCGCGAAGCGCGCATCACCGCCCAGGTCAAGAGCGATCATGTCGTCGTGATCCACCAGGTCAGCCCGAACAACGAGCTGCCCTTCCTCGCCATGGAGTTCCTCCGCGGCGACCCGCTCGACAAATGGCTCGACCGCCACGGCAAGCCGACCGTGCAACAGGCGCTGCGGATCGGCATCGAAGTCGCGCGCGGTCTCGCGGCGGCGCACGAACTCGGCCTGATCCATCGCGACATCAAGCCGGCCAATATCTGGCTGGAATCCCGCGACGAGAAATCGGGGGGCAGCCCCGGCGCTCCACGCGTCAAGATCCTCGATTTCGGCCTGGCCCGCATCACCCGCGATCCGGGCCACCTGACTCATAGCGGCCTCGTCCTGGGCACGCCTGCCTACATGGCCCCCGAGCAAGCCGAGGGAGGCGAGGTCGATGCCCGCTCCGACCTGTTCAGCCTGGGCTGTGTGCTGTACGAGCTGGCCACGGGCAATCGGCCATTCAGCGGCCCGACGACGATGGCTGCCGAGCAGGCGGGCTTCGCGGGACAAACGCCGGCGTCCGGAATCCTGCCGCGCCTGAAGAGTCCGACGACACAGTTCATCGCCGCCCCCCCGCGCAGCCGGCGGAGCCTTTCCCTGATCGTCGCCGGCAGCGTGCTGGGACTCGCGCTCATCGCCATCCTGCTCTACACGTTTTTTGCTCCCTCACGCGGCGAAATCGTTTTGGGCATGAGCGGCCCCTTCAGTGGTCCCTCCAAGGAACTCGGCCGAGAGATGGAGACGGGAATCAAGATTTATCTCCGCCATATCAATGACCAGGGAGGCGTACACGGACGCAAGCTCAAACTCATCGCGCTGGACGACGGTTATGAGCCTGACAAGGCCCTCGAAAACATGAGGGAACTCCACGAGAATCGCAAGGTCTTCGCCGTGGTCGGCAACATCGGCACGCCGACCGCAGAGAAAACCGTGCCTTACGCCGTCGACAACAAGCTCCTCTTCTTCGGCGCCTTCACCGGCGCCCCGCTCTTGCGCAAGAAACCGACCGATCGCTACGTCTTCAACTATCGCGCCAGCTACGAAGAAGAAACCGCCAAGATCGTCGAATACCTCGTGAAAACCAAGAAGGTTCAACCCGAGCAAATCGCCGTCTTCGACCAGAACGACGGCTACGGCGAGGCCGGCTTCCAGGGTGTGCTCAAGGTGATGCGCAAGAACTACAACCGCGATGCCGACCAGATCGTCCGCGTGCGCTACGAACGAAACACGATCAAGGTCCACGATGCGGCCGCGGAAATCCTGAAACACCCAGAGCTGCGCGCCGTCGTCATGGTCGGCACCTACAAGCCCGTGACCGAGTTCATTCGCCAGATCAGGAAAGCCGAGCGGGACCTCATCTTCACCAACGTCTCCTTCGTCGGCAGCGAGGCGCTGGCCGCCGGGCTCAAGGAACTCGGCCCCGAATTCGTCGAAAACGTCATCGTTACCCAGGTCGTCCCCCCGATCGATTCGAAATCCACCCTCGTCGAGCAATACAACGAGCTGCGCGCGAAGTATTATGTGCACGAGCCCGCGACCTTCTCCTCGCTCGAAGGCTTCATCAATGCCTCGCTTTTCGTCGAAGGCTTGAAACGCGCCGGCCCCGATCCGACCACCGATAAGATGATCGAGGCCCTCGAATCGATCCAGAAGCTCGACCTCGGCACCGGCTCGGAACTCAATTTCGGCAAGTCCGAACACCAGGCGTCCCACACCGTCTGGGTCACCCGCCTCGATCGCAACGGCAAGTTTCACCTGCTGGAAATGACGGAGTAGTACGCATTCAAGCCTTTATTTTGGCGTGGAAGGATCGCTAGGAGTTTCCCCCGTGTGGATCATGTGAAATTTCCTACTGTCCCCCTAATCGGCTTGGCATGAATGGGTTATGGCTTTTTTTTCGAGGAAATCCCAACTCGCAGGGGTATCAGGGGCGATGGAATTTCCGCAATCTACTTGGCGTGAAAAGGTTACGTTTTTTTTCGAGGAAATCCCAACGGGGCGACGGGATTTCCCCCCGTCCGTCGGGGTCAGGGGCGGCGCACCAGATCACGGCGCCTCGGCAAAAGGCCGTTTGTTGACGGAGAGACTGACAACGGCCTTCTCGCCACTGACCCGAAAAAACCGTTTGTTGACCGTGGTGGGAGTGCTGGTTTTACAACGTTCTACTTGGCCATTGATCTTGCGCTACAAGGTCAACGAATCATCTCTCAAAGATCCAGCACGACGGTCACCGCATCGCGATCGGTCGATTTCGCCTCGCGAAAGCCGAGTTCGCGCATCAGAGCGAACATCCGCTGGTTCTCGCGCAACACCGCGCCGACCAGTTGCCGCACGCCGCGTTCGCGGGCCACGGCGATCAGCCGTTCCATGAGGTGCTGGCCCAGCCCCTGGCCTTGATAAGCATCGCTGACGATCACCGCGAATTCCGCAGCGCGTGTCTGCGGGTTCATGTAGTAGCGGGACACGCCGATGATCTCCGGCTTGCCCTCCGCGTTCTTGCGCTCGGCCACGAGCGCCATCTCGCGGGCATAATCGAGGTGGCACAGCCGGATCAAGCTGTCGCGCGACAGCGTCTTGACCAGGCTGAAGAACCGCATCCGGATCGACTGCTCCGACAGCGTGCGATGATGCGCCTCGATCAACGGCTCATCCTCGGGCCGAATGGCGCGCACGACGATGTCGGTCCCGTTCGGCAAGCGCCACGCCGCCGTGTGCTGATTCGGGTACGGCTCGATCGCCAGGCGCGGCTTCGGCCGATCCGGCGGGGCCAGCACGACGCGGGCATCGAGCGCGACCAGGCGATCCGGGCTCGCCAGCAGCGGATTGATGTCGATCTCCTGGATCTCGAGGAAGTCGCACAAAAGATAACTGAAGCGGACCAGCAGCGTCTCCAGCTCGGCCATAGGAATGGGCCGCTCGCCGCGAATGCCTTGCAGCGCCTTGGCGATCTGCGTGCGTTCGATCAGCCGGCGGGCCAGAGTGCGATTGAGCGGCGGCAGACCAAGCGCGCGGTCCTGGAACACTTCGACGAGCACGCCGCCGGCGCCGAACAGGATGGTCGGGCCGAACTGCACGTCCACGGAGCTGCCGACGATCAGCTCGTAGCCCTTGGCGCGCACCATCGATTGCACGGTAACGCCGCGAAAGGCATCGGTGTGCAGGCCGTGGTCGCGGATGTAGCCGGCGGCGTTTTCCTGGATCTTGGCGAACGCGGACCGGACGCCGGCAGCGTCGGCGATGTTGAGCAGGACGCCGCCAGCATCGGATTTGTGGGTGATCGTTTCCGACCACAGCTTGAGCGCGACCGGGTAGCCGATCTTTCGCGCCGCCGTCACCGCCTCCTCCGCGCTCGGAGCCGTCAACGTCTGCACGGTCGGAATGCCGTAGCATTGCAGCAGGTCCTTGGCTTCGGGCTCGGTCAGCAGGGTTCGGCCCGACGCGCGAACCGCCGCGATCAGCGTTCGCACGCGCGCCTGATCGGGCTGCCAGTCTTCCGGCAGCGCGGCGGGATGCTCGTACAGCAGGTCCTGGCTGCGGCGATATTGCACGAGATTGAGAAACGCGTGGATGGCGGCTTCGGGCGAATCGAAGGCTGCCACGCCCGCGCCGCTGAGGATCGCTCGGCCCGCACGCACGTCCATGCCGCCCATCCACGACGCCAACACCGGCTTGCCCTCGATCTTCGCAAACGGGGCCAGGCGCCGCGCGGTCTCGGTCGGGTCGGTCATCGCTTGCGGCGTCAGCAGGACGAGCAGCCCGTTGACGCCGGGGTCCTTCGCACAGATATCGAGCGCCTGCGAATAGCGGTCCGGCGGCGCGTCGCCCAGGATGTCGATCGGATTGCCGTGGCTCCAGAACGGGGGCAACACAGCAGAGAGCGCGTCGAGCGATGCCTGGCTGAGCGGGGCGAGCTGGCCGCCGCCGAGCATGAGGGCGTCGGTCGCCATGACGCCCGGACCGCCCGCGTTGGTGATGATCGCCAGCCCCGGCCCGCGCGGCGCCGGCTGCTGGGCCAGGATCTCGGCCATGTTGAACAGATCGGGGATCGTCGTCACGCGCAAGATGCCCGCCCGGCGCACGGCGGCATCGAAGACAGCGTCCGCCCCGGCCAGAGCGCCCGTGTGCGACGCCGCCGCCCGCGCTCCGGCCTCATGCCGGCCTGCCTTGACGACGATGATGTGCTTCGTGCGCGCCACCGCCCGTGCCGCGCTGACGAACTTGCGCACGTCGCCCACCGACTCCATGTACAGCACGATGCTGCGCGTCGCCGGGTCGTCGCCGAAGTAGTCGATCAGGTCGGCAAAATCGACGTCCAGCATCGTGCCGACGCTGACGAACGTCGAGAACCCGATGTTCCGGTCGCGCGCCCAGTCGAGGATCGACGTGCACACCGCCCCCGACTGGCTCAACAGCGCGACGCGCCCCGCTTTCGCCATCGACGAGGCAAAGCTGGCGTTCATGCCGCTGGACGGATGGATGATGCCCAGGCAGTTGGGGCCGACGATGCGCATCTTGCCCGCGGCCAGCGTGCGAATCCGCTGTTCGAGCGCGCGGCCCTCGGCGCCGAGTTCCGAGAAACCCGCGGAGATGATGATCGCCGCGGGAACGCCGCGGGCCACGCATTGCTCGATCGCCGTCGGCGCCGTGGCGGCGGGCGTCGCGATCACGGCCAGGTCGACGGCTTCGGGAAGGTCCAGCAGCGAAGGATACGCCAGCACGCCATGCACGGCCTTGCGCTTCGGGTTGACCGGATAGACAACCCCGCCGAAAGGATTCGCCAGCAGGTTGCGGATCAGGATGCTGCCGACGCTCCCCGGCGTGGCGCTGGCGCCGACGACGGCGACCGACGTGGGACGAAAGAACGCGTCCAGCGAATTGTGTCGATCCATGGTCTCCGCTCTTGCTTGCGCCGCGCGCTCGATGGTTTCACGAACTATGCGCTGCGTCGTCCGCCAGGTGATATTTGGCGATCAACCGGTACAGCGCCCGCCGGCTGATGCCGAGCGCCTTGGCGGCCCGGACCTTGTTGCCTTTTTCCTGCTTCAGCATCGCCAGGACGTGGCGGCGTTCGACGTCGCGCAGGTGGTGCGGGTCATCCCCGGCGGCGCTTGCCGGGGCGGCATGGACCTCGACGATGTTGTCGGGCAGATCGTCCAGCGTGATCGTGCGCTCTTCCGCCAGGATCTGGGCCCGTTCGAGGACGTTGGCCAGCTCGCGAATATTGCCCGGCCACGGATAGTGCGTGAGCGCCTCCAGGGCTTCCGGCGTGATCGTGAACGGCGTCGGCCCGACCCGCCGGGTTTGCAGGAAATGCTGAATGAGGTCCGGAATGTCCCCCCGGCGTTCGGTCAGGGTCGGGAGCCGAATGTCGACCACGTTCAGCCGATAGAACAGATCCTCGCGAAAGCGCTGGTTCTTGATCTCGTCTTCGAGGTTCTTGTTGGTGGCGGCGACGACGCGGACGTCGGCGATAGCCTCGCGCGTGCTGCCGACGCGGCGATAGTGGCCGTTCTCCAGCACGCGCAGCAGCTTGGCCTGCAGGCCCGGGGCCATCTCGGCGATCTCGTCGATGAACAGCGTGCCGCCCTCCGCAACCTCGACGAGCCCGGGCTTCGCTTGGACCGCGCCGGTGAACGCCCCCTTCTCGTGGCCAAACAGCTCGCTTTCAAGCAAGGTTTCCTGAAGGGCGGCGCAGTTGACCGTGACGAGGGGCCGGTTGCGGCGCGGGCTGTTGTAGTGGAGGGCGCGGGCGACGAGTTCCTTGCCCGTGCCGCTGGCGCCGCGGATCAGCACGGTGGTGTCGGACGGAGCGACCTTTTCGATGAGCTGCATGACGCGCCGGTGCGGCGCGCTCGAGCCGACCATCTTGTAGCGCGGCGATTCGAAGCCGATGTGCTCGACCCATTGCCGTTCGCGGCGGGCCAGGCCTACTTTCTCGAACGCTTTCTGGATGTGGATTTCGAGTTCGTTGAAGCGGAACGGCTTGGTCTGATAATCATAAGCGCCCGCCTTCATGGCCTGGATGGCATCTTCGATGCTGCCGTGGGCGGTCAGCATGATGACTTCGACCTCCGGGTGCTGAGCCTTGAGTTTGCCCAGCACCTCCAGGCCGCTCATGTCGGGGAGGTTGACATCGAGCAGAACGACGTCATAAGTCGCGGCGGCGGCAAGCTCGATTGCTGCGCCGCCGGTCTTGGAGGTGTCGGGGACCATCCCCCGGCGCTCGAAATGTTCGCGCATCATCTGGAGCAAGTCGAGATCGTCGTCGACGATGAGGAGCCGCGGGATTTTTTCGGTGGAAGTCGCCATGGGCCGCTCCTTGCGCCGTGGGCACAACGGCCCCGGCAATCACATCACCTGCCAGCAGATGAAAGTATACAGGAGCAGGCCGAGCGTGAAAACGCCGAGCATGATGCCGACGACGGCGCGGGCCGCCTGGAGGTCGTCGTTGTGCAGTTGCTCCAGCTCCGTGGGGGGAAGCTCCGCGAGGATCCGCGCCGCCGGGTTCGGGATCATCGTCGTGCCTTCGTTCTTGCGCGTCTCAACGTTCGGGGTCATGGTTGTACCTTCCTTTCCAGAGCAAAAACCTTGTCAAGATCGATCGAGCCCGGCAGGCGCGCGTCGCGCGTCTCGCGGAGGTATTGATGGCAGCGCACGCACGACGATGTCAGGTCGAAGAACGCCAGCGTGGCGCCGTCGATGTTCTTGTCCTTGGCCTTGCGGATGAGCGTCTCGGCCGCCCGGCGAAAATCGTTGGTGTGCGTTTCATAGCGCGGCGTCTTGTTCATGAGCCATTCTTCGGTCTTGGTCAGCTCGATGAGCTGATCGGCGCTGGTCTCGATTTTCTTGAAATCGGCGACGGCGATGCCTTCGAGCACCCTTTGCGAGTGCTTCAGTTTCTCTGCCATGACCTTGCTGACTTGCTTGCCCTTGGCCTGGACGTGCGTGGCCGGATCGTCGTTACCGCCCAGGCACAGGAGCAGCAGGACGCCGCATGCGATGAGCTTTTTCATGGGACCTCCGATCGAACCAGGGAAAACACAATCCGCGACAGGGGATAGCAAATCACGGACCGCGCGCCGGACGCTCATGTTTGCTTGCGAGTCGCTCAACGCCTGTGCCGATACCGCACAGGCGCAAACCCGAACCGCACGCGCACCTTGCGGCAGTGCTCGAATTCCCACGGCATGCGCGGTTTGGCGCCTGGCACGCGACTTGCCAGGTTCCGCCCAGGCACGATTGCGCCATTGCATTCTTTCCGAGGTGAACCATGAACTCCACTTCCAACGTTCCCGAACCCGCGTCAACCCAGGAACCCGTCGACGATGCGGAAGTCACCGGGCTCCATAAACTGGTACTGTGGATGTTCCTCCTCTGCTTTGCCGGGATCGGCATAATCCTGATCTGGGACCTGATCGCCGGCCTGTTCGTGCGCTAGGGTGAACACTAGGAAACCATATAGCCCGCCATTCATGGCCGGTCTCAGGAAACCCCGCCATGAATGGCGGGCTATATGGCATTCGAAGGAGGCCGACATGCCCGGCAACCACCCCAGCGGCGATAAGCGATTCAAGCTGCTCGACGCGGCCATGAAGAAGCATCAGTTCCGCGCCGATGCGCTGCTCGAGGTGCTCCATACCGCACAGGAACTGTTCGGGTTCTTGCAGCCGGATTTGCTGATCTACATCGCCCGTCAGTTGAAGCTGCCGCCGAGCCGGGTCTATGGCGTGGCGACCTTCTATCATTTCTTCAGTTTCACGCCGAAGGGGGAACATAGCTGCGTGGTGTGCCTGGGAACGGCGTGTTATGTCAAGGGAGCGGCCGCGCTTCAGAACGCCGTCGAAAAAGAGCTGGACGTGAAAGCGGGTCAAACGCGCAGCGACGGCAAGGCGTCGGTGTCGATCGCGCGCTGCGTCGGGGCGTGCGGCCTGGCGCCGGTGGCCGTTTTCGACGGCGAAGTCGCGGGCGGCTTGACGGCGGAGGCTGCGGTCAAGCGCGTGAAAGGATGGCTTGAGCATGGATCTGGCTGAGCTGAACGAGGTTGCCGAGAGCGAACGAAGCCGGCAGAAGCCGATGCGCATCCGCTGCTGCACGGCGGCCGGCTGCGTCTCGTCCGGCAGTCTCGCCGTCAAGCAGGCGCTTGACCGTGCGATCGTGGAGCGCGGGTTGAACGATTACGTCCAGGCGTGCAGCGTCGGCTGCTTGCGCCTGTGCTGCGCGGGCCCGCTCGTGCAAGTCGATCCGTCGCAGGAACTGTTCGAGGAAGTGAAACCCGACCAGGCGCCGACGATCGTCCAATCCCTGTTAGCCCGAAGCGCAAGCGACGGAGTCAAACGCGGCAATCCCGCCATGCCTTTCTTCGCCAAGCAACAGCCAATCGTCCTGGAGAACTCCGGCATCGTCGAACCCGAACGCATCGAATCGTACATCGCGGCCGGCGGCTACCGGGCGCTGCAACAAGCGATCCGCGAGATGTCGCCCGCCGAGGTCGTCGACGCCGTCACGAAGAGCGGCTTACGAGGCCGAGGCGGCGCGGGCTATCCGACCGGCGTCAAGTGGAGCCTCGTCGCCAAGATGCCCGGCGCCCAAAAGTACGTCGTCTGCAACGCCGACGAAGGGGACCCCGGCGCCTTCATGGATCGCAGCGTCCTGGAGAGCGATCCGCATCGCGTGCTCGAAGGCATGGCCATTGCCGCGTATGCCGTCGGCGCGACGCAGGGCTTCGTCTACGTCCGCGGCGAATATCCGCTCGCCATCCATCGGCTGCAAGTTGCCATCAAGCAGGCGAACAAGCTCGGCCTGCTCGGTTCGGGCATCTTCGAATCCCCCGTCAACTTCCGCATCGATCTGCGCATCGGCGCCGGCGCGTTCGTCTGCGGCGAGGAGACCGCCCTCATCGCATCGATCGAAGGCAAGCGCGGCACGCCGACCGCCCGGCCTCCCTACCCCGCCGAGAAAGGCCTGTGGAGCTGCCCGACGCTCATCAACAACGTCGAAACCTTCGCCAACATTCCGCCCATCCTCAACAAGGGCGCCGACTGGTTCGCCTCCATCGGCACCGCCAAGAGCAAGGGGACGAAGGTCTTCGCTCTGGCCGGCAAGATCCGCTACACCGGCCTCGTCGAGGTGCCGATGGGCATGCCGTTGCGAACCATCGTCGAGGACCTCGGCGGCGGCGCGCCCGACGGCGGCACGATCAAGGCCGTCCAGACCGGCGGTCCCTCCGGCGGCTGCATCCCGGCCCCGCTCCTCGACACCCCCGTCGATTACGAATCCCTCCAGGCCGTCGGCTCCATCATGGGCTCCGGCGGCATGATCGTCATGGATCAGACCACCAACATGGTCGAGGTCGCCAAGTACTTCATGGAATTCTGCATGGACGAATCGTGCGGCAAGTGCGTTCCCTGCAGGGCGGGCACCGTGCAGCTGCACCGCCTCCTGACGCGCATCGCCGCGGGCGACGCCTCGCAGGCCGAGATCAAGCAGCTCGAAGTGCTGTGCGACATGGTCAAACACACGAGCCTGTGCGGCCTCGGTCAGTCGGCGCCGAACCCGGTGCTCAGCACGCTGCGCTACTTTCGGCAAGAATACGATCAATCGATCAAGAAAGGGCGCATTTCTTTGATTTGATGGCATCTGAGCACGCAGCGCAAGCAAGTGCCTGAGTAAACACTTGCTTGCGCTGCGTGCTAGGTGGGGAGAAATAAATGCCGGTAAAGACCCTGACCATCGACGGCCAGCTCATCACGTCGCCTGCGGAGCAGACGGTGCTGGACGCCGCGCGCTTGCACGGCATCAAGATACCGACGTTGTGCCACCTGGACGGCGTGAGCGAGGTCGGGGCGTGCCGGTTGTGTCTGGTCGAGATTGCCGGGTCGAACAAGCTGGCGCCGTCGTGCCTGACCGCGGTGGCCGAGGGGATGGCGGTGACGACGAACTCGCCGCGCTTGCAGGAATACCGCAAGATGATCGTCGAGCTGCTGTTTGCCGAGCGCAATCACGTCTGCTCGGTGTGCGTCGCCAACGCCCATTGCGAGCTGCAAGATCTCGCGACGGCGGTCGGCATGGATCACGTGCGTTTCGAGTACCAGTTCCCGAAGCTGCCGGTCGATGTGTCGCACGATCAGTTCGGCATCGACCACAACCGCTGCGTGATGTGTACGCGCTGCGTGCGCGTCTGCGATGAAGTCGAGGGGGCGCACACCTGGGACGTCGCGGGCCGAGGACACAACGCGCGGGTCATCACCGATCTCAATCAGCCGTGGGGCGACGCGGACACCTGCACCTCCTGCGGCAAATGCGTGCAGGCGTGCCCGACCGGCGCCCTGTTCCGCCAGGGAGCGACCGTCGCGGAGATGGAAAAGGACAAGCAAAAGCTCGCCTACCTCGTGGAGTCCCGAGCACGCCGCGCAAGCAAGTGATTTGTGCAAAGGAGTAACGATGAGTCGATTGCGCTTCGCCACCGTTTGGCTCGGGGGCTGCTCCGGGTGCCACATGTCATTCCTCGATCTCGACGAGTGGCTGATCGACCTCGCGAGCCGGGTCGACGTCGTCTTCAGTCCGCTTGCCGATGTGAAGGAATACCCGGAGAACGTGGACCTCGTGCTCGTGGAAGGCGCCGTCGCCAACGACGAGAACCTGCACATGATCCGCAAGGTCCGCGAACGCACCAAAACGCTCGTCGCCCTGGGCGATTGCGCCATCACCGGCAATGTGACGGCGCTGCGCAACCCGCTCGGCGTCGCCCTGGAGGTGCTGCGGCCCGTCTATGGCGAGAACTATCCCGATGAGCCGCAGATCGTGCCGGTCCTGCTGGACCGCGTGCAGCCGGTGCATCAGGTGGTGCCGGTCGATTACTTCGTGCCGGGCTGCCCACCGCCGGCCAGCCGAATCAAGGCAGTGCTGGAGGCGTTGCTCGACGGGAAGACACCGGTGCTAGAGGGGAATGAAATTCGATTTGGTTAAGCCGTTTACGTTTAGCGTTCGCACGGCGCCGCGCGAGCGCTAAACGTAAACGAATGGGAAATTCATCATGGCGAAGCGCATCATCATCGATCCCGTGACGCGCATCGAGGGGCACGCCAAGATCACGATCTATTTCGACGATCAGGATCTGGTGACCGATGCCCGCTTTCACGTCACGGAGTTTCGCGGCTTCGAGCGGTTCTGCGAAGGTCGGCCGTTCTTCGAGATGGCGGGGCTGAGCGCGCGCATCTGCGGCATCTGCCCGGTCAGCCATCTGCTCGCGTCGGCCAAGGCGGGCGATCGCATCCTCGCCGTCGCCATTCCGCCCGCCGCCGTCAAGCTGCGCCGGCTCATGAACCTCGCCCAGATCATCCAGTCGCACGCCCTCAGCTTCTTCCATCTCAGCGCGCCCGACCTCTTGCTCGGCTGGGATGCCGATCCCGCCCGGCGCAACGTCTTCGGCCTGATCGAAGCGCATCCCGAACTCGCCCGCGGCGGCATTCGGCTGCGCCAGCTCGGCCAGGAAATCATCGAGGCCCTCGGCGGACGAAAGATCCACCCCGCCTGGGCCGTCCCCGGCGGCGTCCGCGCTTCGCTCCCCGTCGAGGCACGCGACCGTTTCCTCGCCCGGCTTCCCGAGGCCCATCGCGTCACCCGCCAGGCTATCGATTTCTTCAAGGGCTTCCTCGACGCCCATGCCGAGGAGACCCAGGTCTTCGGCAACTTCCCGAGCTTGTTCATGGGGCTCGTCACCAAGGAAGGCGACTGGGAGAACTACGATGGCCGGCTCCGCTTCATGGACTCGGCCGGCCAGATCGTTCATGAAGGCGATCCCACCAAGTTCGAGAAATGGATCGGCGAGACCGTCGAGAAGGATTCGTATCTCAAGTCCCCCTACTATCGGCCGCTGGGTTATCCCGACGGCGTCTATCGCGTCGGGCCGCTGGCGCGCGTCAACATCTGCCGGCGCATGGGCGTTCCGCAGGCCGACCAGGAGTTGGCCGAGTTCCGTCAGCGTGTCGGCGGCGTGGCGAATGCGTCGTTCCACTTTCATCACGCCCGGCTGATCGAGATCCTGGCCTGCCTGGAGTTCCTCGAACGCTTGCTGCCCGATCCCGAGTTGCAATCGGACATGCTGCGCGCCGACGCCGGCGTCAACTGCCTCGAAGGCGTCGGCGTCAGCGAGGCGCCGCGCGGCACCCTCTTCCATCACTATCACGTCGACAAGCACGGCCTGTTGCAGAAGGTCAACCTCGTCATCGCGACGGGCCAGAATGCCCTGGCGATGAATCGCACGGTCGCCCAGATCGCCAAGCATTACATCAAAGGACCCAAGATCGAAGAGCCGATCCTCAACCGCGTCGAGGCGGGCATCCGGGCGTTCGATCCGTGCCTGAGCTGTTCGACCCATGCGGCCGGCCAGATGCCGCTGCACATCGAGCTGCGCCGCGTCGACGGCACGCTGATCGACGAAGTCCGCCGCAATTGAGAGGCGACTCATGCCCGAACATCCCACGATCGTGATCGCCTGCGGCAACCGCCTGCGCGGCGACGACGGCCTCGGCCCCGCCGCCGCCGAGATCGTGCAGAGGTGGCTGCTGCCCGGCGTGAAGGTGATCATCGTCCATCAGTTCGTTCCGGAACTGATCGACGACATCAAGGACGGAAGACGGTTGCTGTTCATCGATGCAGCCGTGAGTTCATCGGGCAACGCATTCGACGTTCGCGACCTCGAACCGGAACGATCGCGCCGCGTCTTGGGACACCACGACACGCCCGCAAGCTTGCTGGCGCTCCTGCGCGACCTGGAAGGCCGGACGCCCGAGGCGGTCTTGCTGACGGTCGCAGGTTATTCCTTCGACCACGGAACAAAGCTGACACCTGTTGCCGAGGAAAACCTAAATGCTGCGCTGAGCTGGATTCGATCGTGGTTACTGTCCTAGGAGTTTCTCCTGAGCGGATGGTGTGGGATTTCCTATCGTCCCCGTAATCGGCTTGGCATGAATGGGTTATGGCTTTTTTTTCGAGGAACTCCCAACTTACGAGGGCATCGGGGGCGACGTACGAGATCACGGCGGCGCGCCAAAAGACCGTTTGTTGACGGTAAGCCATACCGTCACGGACCGGAAAGGACCGTTTGTTGACGGTGGTCAACCTTCCTTGGCAATTCGCGCATAGACCTTGCGGGCGGCATCGAGTTGATCGTTGACATGCCGGCGCAGTTGCGCATTGGGGAAGCGGTCGCGCAGGCGGACCAGCACGGACAGCTCGTCGATCCACGTCAGGAAGAACACGGCGTCCTCGCGCGAACGGACGATGCTGCCGGCGACGTCGACGTAGATCGGGGCCGTGTGAGCGTAGACGACGGGGACGACGCTGTCGAGATGCCCGGGGCCAGTGCCACGCAGGGCGATCCAGCCGCTTTTTGGCACGTCGAGGTCCTTGTCGAGCGTCGCGGACAGGCCGTCCTTCGCCAGCGGAAGTTCGACGGCGACCTGGCCGTTGTGGATCAGCTCGACCTTGGACATGCGATATTGCGCGCGGGCCGAGGCCTTGACGCGGAGCTTTTGCGGGCCGGCGAGCTTGATCGATTCGCCTAATCCTTTGCCGTCGACGGTAAGTTCGAGCATGGGGCCGTTCGACACGAACGATCTGCCCTTCCTGAGGCCGTCGATCCAGGCCGCGTAGGTCAAGGGGCCCGGCGCCTGGACGTAGACGCGATCGCCGCCGGGGAGGTTGCTGAAGATGCGATTGAGGAAGCAATCGGTGCCCGCCGACGGAGGCAAGCGGAAGCCGCAGTTGAGCAGACGATACCAGATCGGCACGGCGCCGGCGTAGGCGTTGTTGAGATCCATCGAATCGATCTTGCCCAGCGCGACGTCGATCGGCAATCCCTTGGCGGCGTACTGGTTCTCGAACGGCTTGAGCGGGTTCTGGGCGGCGTGCGTGTAATTGACGTGCCCCTTCTGCCAGTGCGTGCGGTCGGCGATGTCGGCGTTCGTCGGGATGTCCCACGGGTTGGTCGTGGCCTCGAATCCGGTCATCACCGGCTCGACGACCTGCTTGAGATTGACGAGCGTCATGTGGCCCCACAGCGTGCTGCGGAATTCCTGGTTCCAGTAGAGGATGTTCTCGGACGTCGAGAGCGGATCGGGCCCGCCGCGGAAGAACGGGCGATCGAAGATGCCATCGGTGTCGGAGTTGGCGACGACGAAGTTGCTGACGTTGATGTCCTCGCCGGCGCACTGTGCAAACATGGTCTCGGGGGTGTTGTACCATTGGCCGTATCCGTAGTTGGCGTGGATGTGATTCTCGCCCGAGTACCAACCTTGGGCCGCCATGTCGGTCCAGCGTTCCATCGCCAGGAGGACTTCATTCGTCTCGCCGAGTTTCACCGTGATCTGCCGTTTGATCGGGCGATGTTCGGGGCCTCGG